>JALVXW010000322.1 GCA_027038155.1 Sulfurovum sp. | reverse complement strand
GGTACAGTTATCTCTTGGTTCCCAATTATCCTCTCTTTTTCCATCATTCTTTTTGCCTTTTCAACGATGATTTCATGGTCTTACTATGGAGAGCGTTCTTGGACATACCTGTTTGGAGAAAAATATACCCTGCTTTACAAACTTATCTTTATCTCATTTACTGTGATGGCATCTGTCACCAGTGCCTCTGCCCTGCTCGACTTCTCTGACCTGCTCATACTTTCAATGGCACTGCCAAACCTCATAGGTCTTTATATCTTACAAAGTGATGTGAAAGAAAATCTTACAGAGTATTTGAAAAAGTGGAAATCTGGGGAATTAGATAGAGAGTGTATCAACAAAGGGATCTGCAAGAAACCTGAATAAATTAAAGTAACGATGTTGAAATGGATTAAACCATTTCAACACCACGGTCACCTTTTGTCAAGGCTCCAATAACATAACCATCTGTATTGGCAAGCACTGCATCTACATCTTCCGGTTCAACAACCC
Source organism: Sulfurovum sp. (assembly GCA_027038155.1). Taxonomy (GTDB): domain Bacteria; phylum Campylobacterota; class Campylobacteria; order Campylobacterales; family Sulfurovaceae; genus Sulfurovum. Next base: position 5,895 of record JALVXW010000322.1, on the reverse strand, counting down.
ATACCATTCCTACCCCCATGTTGAAGGCTCTAAACATCTCATCTTCGGCTACGTACTGTGACATAAATTCAAAGATAGGCAAGACTTTGATACTCTCTTTATTTACAATCGCTCTCATGCCCTCAGGAAGTACACGTGGAAGGTTTTCTACAATTCCCCCACCTGTAATATGGGCTAGGGCTTTTACGTACTGCTTGTTGGCTTTATACTCTTTGACATAGATACGTGTTGGCTCCAGCAAAGTATCTAGCAGTGGTTTGCCCTCAAACTCAGTTTCAAGGCTCATTCCTAGCTTATCAAAGAAAATTTTTCTTACTAAAGAATAACCATTTGAGTGCACACCAGAACTTGGCATTGCGATGAGTACTTGACCTTCTTTTACATTGGAAACTGTATCCATCTCTGAGCGTTCTGCAATACCTACAGCAAATCCTGCCAAATCAAAGTCATCATCAGAGTACATTCCTGGCATCTCGGCTGTTTCTCCACCTACAAGTGCACATTCACTTCGTCTACAACCTTCTGCGATCCCTGCGACAACATCTTTTGCATTTTCAGGCAGAAGTTTACCTGTAGCATAGTAGTCAAGGAAAAACATTGGCGTACCATTATTACAGATGAGGTCATTCACACACATTGCCACAAGGTCAATACCTACCGTGTCTAACTTACCACTCTCAATAGCTATTTTAAGCTTGGTGCCTACACCATCTGTTGCAGACAAAATAACTGGTTCTTGATAGCCAGAAGGAAGAGCATACGCACCGGCAAAAGAACCAATACCCCCAATAACATTTTTATCAAAAGTAGATTTGACATCACTTTTAATCGCTTCTACAAATGCATTCCCTGCATCAATATCTACACCGGCATCTTTATATGAAATATCTGACATTATTCTTCCTTTTACTCTTCGCACTTACAGGGTGGAAATATTTTTTTAAGTATCATGAGCCCTGGGCAAAAGCCCGTAAGCCCTGCAACAAAAAGCATTGCCATCATAGCAACAGTCACAAGAAACGCCATCTTAAAAAGTTGAGATCCAGCCAATCCAAGAATTAAACCCAAAATAATCGCTTGTATAATTCGTTGCATCCGTTCTGCACACATCATAGTTGTTCCTTACAAAAAATTACGCGTATTATAGCTAAAAATAACTTCTAAGATGACTTTTTAGGTTTTGGTCAAATTCAAGTATAATGTCATATGAATACTAAAAAGATAATTATCGTAGGGGCTGGTGCTTCTGGTTTGGTAGCGGCAATTGGCTGTGCAAGAGCAGGGAAAAGCGTTACTGTGCTTGAGCAAAACAATAAAATAGGTAAAAAAATCCTTGTCTCTGGCAATGGGAAATGCAACATTGACAACAAATACATTAACCTCAATCGTTTTCATTCACAAAACCCTGATTTTGCAGCAAAAGTCTTAAAAGGCTATGAGTTTCCTGTAATAGAGAAGTTTTTCAGTTCTCTGGGGCTTGCACTCATAGAAGGAAAAGAAGGAAAGATGTTTCCTATGTCCCTACAAGCAACTTCTGTAGTAGAACTTCTTGAATACGAAGCAAAAAGAGCAGGAGTGCATATAGTTTGCAACTGTGCTGTAGCCCGTGTAGATAAAAAGGGTAGTACCTTTATACTAGAGACCTCACAGGGTACAAAAAACTGTAGTCAACTTGTTCTTGCCTCTGGCTCACCTGCCGCCCCACAACTAGGTGGGTCTAATTCTGGGTATGCCTTTGCTACAAAGTTGGGGCATACTCTCACCCCAAGACACCCAAGTCTTGTACAACTTTGCTCTGAAGAGAGTTGGGTTAAAAAATGTGCTGGCGTTAAAGTAGCAGGAGTTGCCAAACTCTATGCCAATGGCGAATACATTACAGAAAAAAAGGGTGATATACTCTTTACCAACTATGGTATATCTGGACTAGCCATACTTGATCTAAGCCGTGAAGCAAGTACAAGGTTAGCCAACTTTGACTACTGCGAACTACACCTTGACCTCATGCCTGAGTACAGTAAAGAAAAACTTACTCATTTACTACTTTCTAGAGTACAAAAAGAGAGTGAAAAGCCTATAGAGTTATGGCTGCAAGGTGTTTTGAACAAAAAGCTCATAACTATCATTTTAAAACACTCAAGGAGTAGAGCCAAACAAGAAAAAGAACTAAACAGAAAAGAGATAAACAAACTCGTACACACCATCAAACACCTCAAGCTCTCTATCAATGACACCAGAGGCTTTAAAGGGGCAGAAGTCTCTACAGGGGGTATTGACACCAGCGAAGTAAACCCACAAACCATGGAGTCAAAACTTGTACCCAATCTTTTCTTCGCAGGAGAGATACTCGATGTTGATGGAGATAGAGGGGGGTTTAATTTTCATTGGGCTTGGGTGACAGGGTTGAGAATTGGGGACAACAAAAAAGACCTCTAAAAGCTAAACATAAGTCATAAAATATTATACTTTGCAAAACAAAGTACTTTGAAGGACTAAACTATGTCAGAAGAAAAAGAAGCAGCTCTCCGTCAAATCAATGAGATTAAAAGCCATTTGGTAGATAAACAGACTTTTTTTCCTTACAACTACAGAGCTACCTATGTATGGGCAGTGATTGCATTGGTTTTGACCTTTATTATGGTACCTATGTATAAAGTCAGTGTACTTCAGGGTACGATAGTTACTTTCCTGTTTATTGCCATAGGCTTTGTAACAGAAGGTGTTATGACAAAAAAGGTCAATCAAAGTTATGATATTAAAGAGTGCACCCATAGACAACATTTTATTATGAAAAGTTTTTTGATGTTGTCCCTTTTTGGGATTGCACTCTCTATGGTACTTGCCGAAACAGAATTGTATGCACCCATCTTTCTACTTTGGTTATTTTTGTGTTCTGTAGGGTATTTTTCTGTAGGGTTTATACTTAATATTAAAAAATTTTCTCAAATGGCACGCTTTAATATACTCTCTTCTACACTTCTTTTGACCATTGGCTACTTTAATCATATCTTAGAGGGCAAGGGAAGTTACCTCTTAACTGTACAAATCTTTGTAGTGCTGGGGCTTACTATTATGCCATCTATTATAGCATGGCAACAGATCAAAGAAGGGAAGTAGGGCAACAATATGTTTGACCCACTCTTACACCAAAACATACGCTCCAAACTGGTATCACTGCTTATTTCCAATGATGAGCTACCCTTTAAAGCTCTCAAGGAGACTTTAGGTGTGACGGATGGTAACCTTTCATCTCATCTAAGTAAACTTGAAAAAGAAAAATATATTGCGATAGAAAAAACCTTTGAAGGCAAACGCCCTAAAACGATGGTAAAGATTGCTCCTGTAGGTAGAAAAGCTTTTGAAGCCTATATTGAGGCACTTAGAGCCTTTATAGAAGAAAATTAATGAATACTGGATATAAAAAACACATCAAACAAAGGACAACAATGCACAAAAAATTAGAAAACTTTATGGGTAGATTTGGAAGATTCCTCTTCTACAATCCCTTTAAAGTAATTATAGGAGTATTGCTTCTCTTGGCTATTCCTATTTCTCATGTACCACAGATAAAGATGGATACTTCTACAGAAGGGTTTATGCACCCTGAAGACCCAGTGCTCATAGAGTATAACAAGTTTAGAGCACAGTTTGGACGAGATGAGCGTATTATTTTGGCGATTAAGAGCGACAAAGTCTTTAGTCTTGATTTCTTAAACAAACTACGCAAACTACATGAAGAGATAGAGGAGAAGGTGCCTTATCTTGATGATGTGACTTCACTGTATAATGTACGTAATACCAGGGGTGAGGGTGATAGGTTGATTACCGATGATCTATTAGAGCCTTTTCCTCAGACAAAAGAGGACGTGGCACGTATTAAAAAACAAGCCATGGCTTCACATTTTTATAAAGATTTGCTTCTGAGTCAAGATGCTAAGATGACAACGGTTGTTATAGAGACAGATGCCTACTCGCATGAAGGAGAAAAAGAGGCTTCTGTAGAGAGTGAGTTTGATGATGGGTTTAGTGATGATGTAGCTACAGATACTGCTGCACCTCAAAAAGAGCGTGCTTTTCTCTCTGATGCTGAAAACCATAAACTCATTGCAAAACTTGATGAGATTGTAGCCAAATACCAAAGTGATGATTTTAAAATCTATCTTGCTGGTAGCCCTGTAGTAGATAACGCACTCAAAGCCCAAATGCAAGCAGATATGCAGAAGTTCATGCGTATTACTTTCCTCATTATTATTCTCTTTTTATTTATTATGTTTAGACGTGCTTCAGCAGTGTTCTATCCGTTGCTTGTAATCATTCTCTCTTTGCTTGCTACAGTGGGGACGATGGCATGGTCAGGTGTTGCATTTAAACTGCCTACGCAGATTGTACCTTCGCTTCTTTTGGCGGTGAGTATTGGTGCTACGGTGCACATTCTCTCTATCTTTTTTGATAGATTTAACAGCACCGGAGACAAAGGTGGAGCGATAGCCTATACTTTAGAGCACTCAGGGCTTGCTATAGCGATGACCTCTGTAACTACTGCTATTGGGGTAGGATCTTTTTATGGGTCAGAGGTAGCACCGATTGCAGATTTGGGTACGTTTGCATCACTTGGGGTATTGATTTCACTCTTTTTAACATTGACACTGCTTCCCGCACTGCTTAGTATTACCAAACTCAAAGCAAAGCCACAAAAAGGTCCTGGTAAGCTCGATGCCCTTATGCAAAAACTTGCTCTTTTACCCATACGTCATTACAAGGGTATTATTGCAACGAGTATAGTGCTTGTAGTGGTTGCACTTTTTTCTGCGACAAAAATAGGGCTTTCTCATAATCCACTCTTCTGGTTCAAGCCAGACAATATAAACAGAGTCTCGACCATAGAGATAGATAAAACGATGAATGGTTCAGTCACAATGGAAGTGGTAGTAGACACCAATCAAGAGAATGGCTGGAATAATCCAGAGAGACTTAACAAGCTTAATGCCCTCTCTGCAAAGCTTGAAACTTATGTAGATAAGTATACACGTATAGGAAAAGTAGTTTCACTTGCTACGATAGTCAAAGAGACAAACCGTGCGTTACATGCAAACGATGAGAAGTTTTACACGATTCCAAATGATGCAAACTTGGTTTCTCAAGAGTTGCTTTTGTTTGAAAACTCAGGTTCGGATGATTTGGAAGATGTGGTAGACAGTCAGTTTTCTAAAGCACGTATTACGATAAAGCTTCCATGGACAGATGCAGTCAAAGCAGAGGGTGTGTTGAAGTATGTTAAGACAGAAGTAACTAAGGCATTTCCCAATGAGAAAGTTGAGACAACAGGGATGATACCACTGCTTATTAACACCTTTGCAGGTGCAGTACACTCTTCGGTGACGAGCTATACCATTGCATTTATTGGTATTACATTCATGATGATTTTTATTTTGGGTTCTGTGCGTATGGGATTGCTTAGTATGATTCCCAATCTTGTCCCTATTATTATGGGAATGTTTTTGATGTATATTGCCAATATCCCTTTAGATATATTTACCTTACTCATTGGCAGTATCGCTATTGGGCTTGCAGTCGACGATACAATACATTTTATGCACAATTTTAGGAGATACTACCTAGAGACTGAAGATGCAGCCAAAGCGATAGAACATACATTCTTTACGACAGGTAAAGCAATGGTGATTACCTCTATCGTACTCTCATTAGGTTTTTATGCCTATATGATGGCAAATATGATTGCGGTACAGAACTTTGGGCTGCTTACCGGTACAGTGATACTCTTTGCACTACTTGCTGACTTATTGTTAGCCCCTGCATTGATGATGGTTGTTGCCAAACGTGGCTGGATAAAATAGACGTAGGGTGGGCATTCTTGCCCACCTTTTATTTTGGTGAGTA
>JALVXW010000321.1 GCA_027038155.1 Sulfurovum sp. | reverse complement strand
GTAATCACCCCTCCTGGAGAGTTGATGTAGAAATAAATATCTTTATCTGGGTCCTGTGCTTCCAAAAAAAGAAGCTGTGCCACGATAGTAGAGGCTACCTGATCATTCACCTCACCACTCAACATAATAATACGATCTTTTAAAAGACGAGAGTAGATATCGTAAGATCTCTCACCTCGACCTGTTTGCTCTACAACGTATGGAATATAACTCATAATCTGCCTTTGTTAATATATGGTTAAATAGTTAAAATATTAGTTTTCTAGACCCAACATTTTACCAAAGAGTTTATCTTCTATCATTCCCATTTTTACAGCAGGAAGAAGATTGTTTTCTTGGTAGTATTTAATTACTTGTTGTGGGTCTTGTCCAGACATCATCGCTTCGTAGTAGATAGCCTGAGAAACCTCTTGGTCATCTACAGCAACTTCCTCTTTTTTGGCCAATGCATCCACAATAAAGGTTGCTTTAACAGAAGCTACAGCCTCCTCTCTTACAGAGTTGCGAAGTTCATTAATCTTCTCTTCATTGTCTTTATAGCTTGCGAGCTCCTCTTCGCTCATCTCTTGTGCTTTTGCATTGATTTTTGCATCAATCTCTTGCTCTACAATATTATTTGGAAGTGCAAAATCAAATTTATTTACCAATGCTTCTATAAGTTTAGGTTTAATCTCTTCGTTATACACTTTAGAGAGTGCTTGTGCCTCTATCTGTTCTGCTACTTTTTCTTTGAGCGTGTCAAGTGTTGCTTTTTCGTCATTGAGTAACTTTTGTGCCAACGCGTCATCTATTTCAGCAGCTTTTTGTTCTTGGATTTCATGAAGTGTTACTTTAAATGTCGCCTCTTTCCCTGCAAGTTCTTTTGATTGATATGCTTCTGGGAATGTTACTACAATATCTTTTTGTTCATCATACTTCATTCCAATGATTTGATCTTCAAAACCTGGGATGAATGAACCAGAACCAATTTTAAGTTGGAATTTTTCAGCTTTACCGCCATCAAACGCTATACCATCTATAAAGCCTTCAAAGTCAATAAGTGTCATATCTCCATCTCTTACCATACGTTTTCTGGCAATTTTTTCATAGGGTGCCTGCTCTTTAGCCATCTCTTCAAGTTTAGCTTCTACCTCTTTGGGGTCTGCTTTTGGTTTATCAAATGCTGGCACAACATCCATATACCCTTCCATATCAAATGTAGGTCTAGTAGAAATCTCTATCTCTACCTCAATCCCTGCATCTGTTTTATCATATTTTTTAAATGATGGTTCGCCAATCATATCAGCAGGGTTAATGCCTGCTTCTTTAATCCCTGCATCAATAAGCTCTCTAAGTGCTTCACTCTCAGCATCTTGTGCAAGTTTGTCACCATGCATCTGTTTGACTACAGATACAGGAACCTTTCCTGCTCTAAATCCATCTACTTTTATCTCTTTGGCTGCTTGTTTAGCAAGCTTATCTATACTCTTTGCGATAACGTCGTTATCAAGTGTTCCACTTATGATGATATTGGCATCATCTACTTTATTTACTGTAACTTTCACTACAATCCTTTGTATTTATAATGTCGTGATTTTATCTAAAAAATCATAAGAAACGAATATAGGGTTAAATCTAGCTATAATTCTGACATGAAAAACAGACATAAACAGATACAAGACTGGTACAAAACCCACGGAAGGCACAACCTTCCATGGCGTACTACAACCAACCCCTACCATATTTATCTCTCTGAAATAATGTTGCAACAGACTCAGGTGAGTACAGTACTAGAGCGTTACTATTTTCCTTTTTTAAAAAAATTTCCTACCCTTCAAGCATTAGGAGAGGCTCCTTTGGATGATGTGCTGAAAATGTGGGAAGGCTTGGGATATTATAATAGGGCTAAGAATTTACACAAGACAGCACAGATATTGATACAGGAAGGGCAGACACATGGGTCTGCTCCTACATTGCCCCAAGATATAGATGAACTCATAAAACTACCAGGAATTGGTAAAAATACTGCACATGCAGTGGCTACCTTTGCCTTTAAAAAACCTGTACCTATTATGGAAGCCAATATCAAACGTATTCTTTGTCGTCTATATGCACTCACAACCCCTACAGATAAAGAGCTTTGGAGTATTGCGTATGAGCTTGTAGATAAAAGGAATCCTTTTGACTACAATCAAGCGATGATGGATATAGGCTCTTTGGTTTGTACCTCCAAAAATCCTGCTTGTGCAAGATGCCCTCTTCAAGAGATATGCCAAGGAAAAGAAGAACCCACACGCTATCCTACTAAGAAAAAACGTCTCGTACCTACACGAGAACAACACATTATGCTAACGGTTTACAACGAAAAACTCTCTATGGTACAAAGAGATGGTAAATTTCTACATGGACTTTGGGGATTTCCCTCTACAGAAGTACCTTTATGTGCTTCAGAGTACATAGGAGAGGTTACACACACTTATACCCACTTTAAACTTAGATGCAAAGTCTATCTTTATGATGCAGTTGATAAAAAAGAAGCATACTATTTTACACCCAAAGAGATACACAAATTGGCAATTTCAAAGGTAGATGAAAAGATACTTAAATTGTATTTAGATACAATGTGATTCATGTAGGGTGAGTTAGAAAACCCACCCTACAGAATTTGTATATTATACAAGGTTAACGAATGAACAAAGAAGAAGAGTTTGAACAAGCAGTCACTAAAGTACTAGAATTACTAGGAGAAGACCCCAAACGTGAAGGCTTACTTAAAACACCAAGTCGTGTAGCAAAAGCCCTAAAGTTTCTTACCGAAGGCTACGACCAAGACCCCAAAGAGATACTTAACCAAGCCCTTTTTACCACCTCTAATGATGAGATGGTGCTTGTGCGTGATATTGAGTTTTACTCTATGTGTGAACACCATATGTTACCTATCATTGGGCGTGCACATGTTGCATATATCCCAGATGGTAAAGTGGTAGGGCTTTCCAAAATCCCTCGTATTGTCAATGTCTATGCCAGACGCTTACAGATACAAGAGCAGATGACAGAACAGATTGCCGATGCCATTTTAAGCACGATTAAACCCAAAGGGGTGGCAGTGGTTGTACATGCACGTCATATGTGTATGGAGATGAGAGGGGTACAAAAAATTAACTCTACCACTGTAAGTTCTGCACTTCGTGGGCTCTTTAAGAGTGATGAACGTACCAGAAATGAATTTTATAACCTTATCAACACCCCTACACCTTCTAACTTTTAATGTACTTCCTCTTGACCAATATCAAGGGGATTTAATCTAATTAAGAGTAATATACTCCTCTTTAAAACTCAATTTTACCCAAATCACGAAATAGAATTCTTTGAATTTGCTTTATGCTCGTATTTGTGGGGTTTGCGTAAAATATGAGTCGCACCCTTAGGTTCGGTGATGATTTTATGCGAAGTCCACGAATGCGATGATGATGCAAAGTCATGAATTTCTATTTCGTGATTTGGGTTTTATGTTATATTAAGAATAACAGCGTATGATGCATAAAATCAATTAAGACTAAATAGGTCTTAATTAAAATGAGACTCGTTTTCAGAAGGAACAGAATGAACGTTTATTTAGACAATAATGCAACAACGATTGTAGACCCACAAGTGTTTGCAGCCATGGAGCCTTACTTTGTTCAAAAGTATGGCAATCCCAATTCACTCCATGCATTTGCCTCAGATACACATCCTGGTATCAAGGCCGCTATGGAAAAGATTTATGCAGGTATTCATGCACCCAAAGAAGATTCTGTGGTAATTACCTCCTGTGCAACCGAGAGCAACAACTGGGTACTCAAATCTATCTATTTTGAGTATATTCTTACTGGTAAAAAGAACCATATTATGGTCTCTGAAGTAGAACACCCTTCTGTTATTGCTACTGCCAAATGGATAGAGAGCATGGGTTGCAAAGTCACTTACCTGCCTATTAATCATGAAGGGATTGTAGATGTACAAGCAGTAAGAGACACTATTACAGACAAAACTGCTTTGGTCTCTGTGATGTGGGCAAACAATGAGACGGGTGCTATCTTTCCTGTAGAGGAGATAGGTGATATCTGTGAAGAGCATGGTGTGCTTTTTCATACGGATGCAGTACAGGCGATAGGAAAACTCCCTGTAGATGTACAGTCATTTAATGTAGATTATCTTACCTTCTCGGCACATAAATTTCATGGACCAAAAGGTGTAGGTGCACTCTATATGAAAAAAGACAAAGAGCTTATGCCTCTGCTTCATGGTGGTTCACAAATGGGTGGCTACCGTTCAGGTACACTTAACGTAGCTGGTATTGTGGGTATGGGTAAAGCCATTGAAACTGCTGTAGATGCACTAGACTTTGAGATGACAGAAATCAGAGAACTCAGAGATGACTTCGAAGATGAGCTTCTTAAAATAGAAGATACTTTTGTAGTTACACCCAGAAACAAAAGAACACCCAATACCATTCTTATCTCTTTTAGAGGTATTGAGGGTGAGTCTATGCTATGGGACTTAAACCGTGCAGGTATTGCTGCAAGTACAGGGTCTGCCTGTGCCTCTGAAGATTTAGAAGCCAACTCTGTCATGGAAGCCATTGGAGCTGCTGAAGATTTGGCACATACCGCCATTCGTTTTTCACTCAGTCGCTACACCACGCAAGAAGAGCTGGATTATACACTTAAAATAGTAAAAACCGCAGTGATTAGACTAAGAGGCATTTCAAGCTCTTACGCGTATGCACCAGAAGGTCATGAGAGTGGGTTAGGTGCACACCATAAAAATTAAAAATTAAAAATTAAAAATTAAAAGTTAAAAGTTAAAAGTTAAAAGCAAAGGTAACAATTATGGGAATAGATAGTTTAATAGGTGGTACCATTTGGGATGAGTATAGCCAAAAAGTAACAGATTTGATGAACAACCCACAAAATATGGGTGAGATTACAGAAGAGCAAGCCAAAGAGATGGGTGCAAAACTTATTGTGGCAGACTTTGGGGCAGAGAGCTGTGGAGATGCAGTGCGTCTCTACTGGGCAGTTGACCCTAAAACAGACAAGATATTGGAGTCTAAGTTCAAAAGTTTTGGTTGTGGTACCGCCATTGCAAGTTCAGACACTATGGCAGAACTTTGTAAAGGCAAAACGGTTGATGAAGCAGTTAAAATCACAAACATTGATGTGGAACATGCTATGCGTGACACTCCTGACACTCCCGCAGTTCCACCACAAAAAATGCACTGTTCAGTCATGGCATACGATGTCATCAAAAAAGCAGCTGCCCAATATAAGGGTGTAGATATGGAGAGCTTTGAAGAGGAGGTTATCGTCTGTGAATGTGCACGTGTCTCACTCTCTACACTTCGTGAGGTTATTCGCCTTAATGACCTTACTACTGTTGAACAAATCACAGACTATACCAAAGCAGGGGCATTTTGTAAATCCTGTATCCGTCCTGGTGGACACGAAGAGAAAGATATCTATCTTGTAGATCTTCTTGAAGAGTACGAAAAAGAGAAACTGGCAAATAAAGCATCTTTAGGTAATGACACTGCACCTACTGGTGACTTTGCCAATATGACTATTGTTCAACGTATAAAAGCGGTTGATAAAGTAGTCGATGACAACATCCGTCAAATGCTTATCATGGATGGAGGAGATATGGAAATTTTAGACATCAAAGAAAATGGTGAAAACTTTGACATTTACATCCGTTACCTAGGTGCATGTTCAGGATGTGCAAGTTCTGCTACAGGTACACTCTTTGCCATTGAGAATATTTTAAAAGAGAAGCTTAGCGATAAGATTAGAGTATTGCCAATCTAAGTTGTTCACATTCCCATACTTTCCTTTGTTCAAGTCCTTTGGGCTTGGATATCTTCCCTATTGACATTATTAATCATACTATGTATAATACTATTAAAAGTACTATAAAGGATATACTATGGTTATTTCTGCTAATGACTTTAAAATAAAAGGTGTTTCACTCTTAGATAACCTACTCTCTACACTAGATGAAGTCCTTATCTCTGTAAGAGGTAAAAACAAGTATGTTGTGGTAGATATGGCACGCTACGAGTACTTACGAGAATGTGAACTAGAACAAGCCTATAGAGATGTACAAGCTGATATCAAGGCTAGAAAATCTAAAACAATGTCTGCTAAAGAACATTTAAAAGAGCTTGACAATGCCCTACAAGATTGAAATTACGCAAGCTTACACTAAAAAAGTACTCAAGTTTCTCAAAAAAAATAAAGATATTACACCCAAATACAAAAAGGTTATACGTCTTTTAGAGGCTGACCCTTTCCACCCCTCACTACGACTACATAAACTCTCTGGCAAACTAAATATGCTTCATTCTGTCTCTATAGATATGCAGTATCGTATTACTATAGAGTTTTATATAGAAGATGAAAAAATTATCCCTGTGAATATCGGGACA
>JALVXW010000320.1 GCA_027038155.1 Sulfurovum sp. | reverse complement strand
ATCCACACGCCTGACACTCAAAAAGGGTTTTTTTCTTCGCCATCTGTTACTCCTATATCTTATGGGTGTATTGTAGGGTAATTTTTCTATTTTTGGTAAAAAGATGGCATATTGTCATGTTTTACCTCTTTTGAGATATAATTCCTGACACTTTAGAGGAGTTATGTATGACATTCAATGCACTAAAACAAGCTATCTATGGGCTTTATCTTACCAATAGTTTTGGATTGAGATTAAAACGTACCAGTGACCCTATGGAGAAAAAGCGTTTACGTCTTGCTTACTCTTTGGCACAGCTCAAAACACTCAATATTACTGTACATATAGAAAATGAAGAGAAATTGCCTTTAGAGGGGCAGTATCTTATTGTGGTAAACCATCGAAGTATTATTGACCCTCCTATTGTAGAAGTGGTATTAAAGCAGACAGATATATTTGGTCCGTGGATTTCCAAAAAAGAGCTCTATAACTCCTTTTTCTTTGGACTTTTTGTGCGTCATGCAGGTTCTATTTTGCTTGATAGACAAAAGAGTCAGATGTCTGGTTTTTTTGCAGAGGTCAAAGAGGCAGTGAAGCGTGGAGAGTCTATTTTTATCTTTCCTGAAGGTACACGTAACAAATCTGAAAAAAGTTTAACCCCTTTTAAAGAGGGTTCACGCATCATTGCACTAAAAAACAGACTGCCTATCTTGCCTCTTTATATACAAACAGATGCTGATAAAGCATTAGCTAAAGCGTTGGATGATAAGCATTTAAAGCAAGAGATTAGAGTGGTTGTAGGTGATATGATAGCCTATAAAGATAAAACCAATTTAGAAGAGAATTATAAAAAGATATTTGATTTATAGGGTTTAATAGTTTAAAAAAGAGAACTCTTTCTCTTTGATGTAGCGTATGATTTTTTTTGCATCGTCTGGGTTGTAGGAAGAGGCTATTGTAAGTTCTGTTGTATGTTTGGTAAGAGGAGTGAGGGTAAGTGTTATATCTCCTCTATCTGTGTCAAGAGAGAGTATAAGGTTTTCACCATCTTGTTTTTGTGTAGCGGTACCAATATTTTGTTCAGAGATAGCAGCAAGTGTGACATTTGTAGTAAGATTTTTATCCATAAGAAGGATAAGTTTCTCTTCTTCTGATAAAAACAATTCTTCTTCTTGTGTTGTGGATGGTTTGGATGAGACTTTCTCTTTGATTGGTGCAGATAGCTTGTTTTTGCTAGATTGTTTTTGCTCTTTTTTGGGTTTTGGATTTTTTATTCTATGTATAAAAAACAGAAAAAGTGCAATAAAAGGTGTAATGACAACAGCCAGCAAAAAACCTGTTAGAACCCCTAGTTTAAGTGCTTCACTGAAACCATTTTCGCGACCAAAATACAAAGAGGCAAACACCATAAATAGCCCAGTAAGCGGCATAAACAAAGGAAACAGGATTCTAGCATATTCTTTCATGAAATTTTACCCCCCTAAGATAAAAATCTCGTCTAAAATTGTATTGATGTAGTCATTTGCTTTAAATGTTATCAAATCTTCTGGTTGTTCTCCTGTACCTATGTAAAAAATAGGCATCTTTAATTCATCGGCAATACTCAATACAGAACCACCTTTGGCGGTACCATCAAGTTTTGTAATAATTATACCATCAATTCCAATAATTTTGTTGAAAGCTTTGGCTTGATTGATAGAAGAGCTTCCTTGCGTACCATCTAGTACAAGCATTTTTCTATGGGGTGTCCCCTCTTTGGCTTTTCCTGCAACACGTATCATTTTTTTAAGCTCTTCGCTGAGATTTGCTTGTGTATGGAGCCTTCCTGCTGTGTCTATGATGACATGCTCATACCCTTTTGCGGTGGCAGATTCGATGGTGTCATAGACCACAGCTGAAGGGTCATGTCCCTGTTGTGTGGCTACAATGGGAATCTCTAGTCTGTTTGCCCAGCGTGTGAGTTGTTCTATAGCAGCTGCACGAAAGGTATCTCCTGCACCGAGCATCACTTTTTTACCCTCTTGCTTATAGCGGTATGCAAGTTTTGCAATGGTGGTTGTTTTCCCTGCACCGTTGACTCCTATAATCATCTCAACGAAGGGTTTTGCTTCGCTATGTTTAAAGTCTGCACTATATTGAAATACAGAGATAAGAGAGTTAAACGCCTGCAAACGGTTAATTTTTTCAGGCAGTGTCTCTAAAAGTCTCTCTACCAAATCATAGTGGACATCAGCTTCAAGCAGTATATCTTCAAATGCATCTTTGGAAATCTCTTTGTATTTTTGTGGAGCGACATCTTTGATGGCATCGTTGGTTTTACCTAATACTTTTTTAAATAGATTAAACATGGAAAGTCCTCTTTATTGTAATAATTTTTGTGCTTCTTTGATATCATACTCTATCATCTCTATGGGTACAATACCCTCATAGTGGGTAAAGTAGTTGCCTTTTACATAGATAACGGTAAGAGGAATAGAGAAGTTTTTGGGCAGTTGAAGATCTGTGACTATCTTCTTTGCTAAAAATGCATTCTCTTTGCCATAGGCAGTAAAACAGAAAATATGTTTTTGAAGGAGCAACGCTTTAAGTGTATTTTTTTGAATAGGGTCATCTATAAGTATGGCATAGAGTAGCATATCTTTGGTATAACGTTTTTGCAAATCATCCAAATAGGACAACTGTGTCATACAGGGAGGACACCATGTTGTAAAAAAGGTTAAGATGGTAATTGCTTTATCAGACTCTTTTATGGAGCATCTATTCTCTTTTATGGTAATTGTGCGGGTATTGTCTTCTAAGCTTTGCAACATAAAGGTATTGGTAGGTATGACTTTTTTCTGTGTAGGTAAAGAGGTGGAGATTGCGGGAGTTGGTGTGGGTGTAGTAATAGGTGTATTTTTCTCTTCTATGTGTGTTGTATTTTCTATGGGCAAAGAGGTGGGTTTTTCTTTTTTCTTTTGACACCCCGTAAATGCTAGGAGAAACAGAAGCAGGAAAAATATATATAGATATGTTTTATGCACAAAGTACCTTTGGGATATAATTTAAGCTATGATTATAGCAAAACAGGATTAAGATGAGAAAAGAGCGATTTAGAAGCAGATGTTTAGAGCAGTTAAGAAGAGCATCAAAACAGCTACACTATAGACAAGACAAAAATGTTGCAGCCACACTCTATAGAGAGATTAAAGCAGAGAACGCTCGGTATATTATGCTCTATATTCCTCTTGGGTTGGAGGCGGATATTTCAGGGCTTATTGGGCGTTTGCGTAGGGAAAAAAGAGTGGTTTATGTGCCTTTTATGGAAGGTAAAAGTTTTAGGGTGGTAAAATATAGACTACCACTACGTAAAAAACGTTTTGGCATTAAAGAACCACATGATTCACATCAATATAGAGTCAAAAAGATAGATATAGCTATTGTACCTATGGTTGGACTGGATGCTACCTATAGACGGATAGGGTTTGGCAAAGGCATGTACGATAGATTCTTTGAAAAAAATAGTAAAAATATAAAAAAAGTTGTCTTTGTGGCACGCACATACTGCTACTGTAAAGAGCGTATTACAGATGATTATGATGTAAGAGCAGATAGAGTGATTGTCCCTTAGCAACGTAAAAAGGGTAAAGATGTTAATGTATATACTTGCAGGTATTGCAGGATTGATGGTAGGTCTGTTTATTGCCTACCTATGGATGAAAAGTAGCGAAAAAAAGCGTTTTTCACATATAGAGTTAGAGGTGAAAGCCAAAGCCAAAGCGATTGAAAATGAGGCAACATTGCTCTTGCAGTCTGCACAGATACAAGCAGATGAACAGGCATTAAAGCAGGAAAAAGCATTTCAGGAGCGTGTTGCAGGGGTAGAGGAGCGAAACAGAGCACTTATTGTGCAACAAAGAGAGATAGAAGAGAAAAAAAAGGCTCTTTTACATAGCGAAAAGTTGCTCAAAGAGAAAGAGGAGCAGTTGGAAAAAGTTACAAAACAAAAAGAAGAGGCTATTTCGCAAGCGATTGAGAAGATGCAAGAGAGTGCATCGTTGACCAAAGAGGAGGCAAAAGCCTATATCTTAGAAAAAGTAGAAGAGCAGAGTCGTAGTGAAGTTGCAGCCATTGTACGAAGATATGAAGAGGAGGCAAAACAAGAGGGGGAGCGTAAAGCAAACTATATTTTGGCACAAGCGACCACACGTTATGCAGGAGATTTTGCAGGGGAGCGTCTTATTAATCTTATCAACCTGCCAAGCGATGAACACAAGGGGCGTATTATTGGCAAAGAGGGAAGAAATATTAAGAGTCTTGAGATGCTTTTGGGGGTAGATATTGTAATCGATGAAACCCCTGGGGTGATACTTGTAAGTTCGTTTAATCTCTATAGAAGAGCCATTGCTACCAGGGTGATAGAGATATTGGTAGAGGATGGACGCATACATCCTGGTCGTATAGAAGAGGTGCATGAAAAAGTTGAGAGAGAGTTTGAGAAAAAAACCTACGAAGAGGGTGAAAATATACTGATTGATTTAGGGTTGTTTCCTATGGAAGAGGAGCTTGTAAAACTATTGGGACGTATGAAATACCGTGCATCCTATGGACAAAATGCTTTGGCACATACCCTCGAAGTGGCGAAACTTGCACGTGTGATGACGGCAGAGATGGGTGGTGATGAAAAACTAGCCTTGCGTGCAGGGCTTCTACACGATATAGGTAAGGCACTTACCCAAGATTTGGGTGGTTCACATGTAGATATAGGGGTAGATGTTTGCCGTAGATATGGAGAGCATCCCACTGTTATCAATGCGATACTTGCACACCATGGGCATGCAGAGCCTGATTCTATTGAATCTGCTACTGTTTGTGCAGCAGATAAACTCTCTGCGGCTAGACCAGGGGCAAGAAGAGAGGTGCTAGAGAGTTTTACTAAACGTGTAAAAGAGCTAGAGGCGATAGCCACAACAAAACCTTGTGTGACCAAAGCCTATGCGATTAATGCCGGACGTGAGATACGTGTCATTGTTAATGCTACAAAAATGTCAGATAACGAAGCGGTACTCCTAAGTAAGGAGATAGCTAAAGAGATAGAAGAAAAAGTGCAATATCCTGGAGAAATAAAGGTAAATGTTATCCGTGAAATACGGGCAACAAGTTATGCAAAATAAATGTGAAAAGCGTTATAATTTAGTTTAGACCCAAATCACGAAATAGAAATTCATGACTTTGCATCATTATCGTATTCGTGGACTTCGCATAAAATCATCGCCGAACCTAAGGGTGCGACTTAAATTTTATGCAAATCCCACAAATACGAGCATAAAGCAAATTCAAAGAATTCTATTTCGAGATTTGGGTTAGACAACAAAAAGGTAAAAAATGAATATGTGTAAAGAGATTGTTGCAAATATCAAGATGGAGGAGCGTTACTCTGGACTAAGTCTTGTGTTTGATGGCAGTGATGTATTGCGAACAAAAATAGGTGAGGCTATTGATATAGTGACCCAAAAAACCAAAATGACCCCAACTGTATTTGATAATTCACAAAATCCAAAAGGTTCAAAACCAGCATTTTATATAGAATTTTCAGATGAGGTACAAAGAGAGAGTGGTTACTTTTTTGAGTTGGTTCTTAGAGAACTTAATATTGACAAATGCATTAATGATGTAATAGAAAACTAACACTTAAAGGGTATATAGATGAAAAAAATATTAGCAGGATTACTTTTTTTGGCAATAAGTATGGGTGTGCATGCAGAAACACATAAAATAGTGAAAGAGAAAAATATTACCCAAAAAGCAGAAGCACCAATAGTGGTACTAGAGACCAACGTAGGCAAAATTGAGCTAAAAATGTTCCCCAAAGCATCTCCGTTGGCGGTAGAGAACTTTGTAACACATGTCAAAAACGGATACTATAATGGACTTATTTTTCATAGAGTCATTAAAGGGTTTATGATTCAAGGGGGAGACCCAACAGGTACAGGAAGAGGTGGTGAGTCTATCTGGCACAAAGAATTCAAGAACGAAAATACGCCAAATTTAGTGTTTGACAGACCCTTTTTGTTGGCTATGGCAAACCATGGACCCAATACCAATGGAAGCCAGTTTTTCATCACCACTGTACCCACACCACATCTCAATGGGGGTTACACCATCTTTGGTGAAGTGGTAGCAGGACAAGATGTCGTACGTAAAATAGAGAATGTATCTACAGGAAGAGCAGACAGACCTCTTTTTGATCAGGTGATTAAAAAAGCGTATATAAAAAAATAGATGGATTTAGCACAAATAAGAGAAGAGCGTCAAAAGTGGCTGACGTGGAAAAATATTGTTCCTTATCAAGAAGCGATTAAAAAGTTACCCTTGTATGATGATGCAAGGGTCACACTTTCCGATAGGGTACAGATAGATATTCCAAACCTTAGCAAAGAGGAAGCCTTGCAGATAAAAGAGACAGCACTACTTATGAAGCCTTGGCGTAAAGGTCCTTTTGGTATCAATAAGCTCTTTATAGACTCAGAGTGGCAAAGCCAGATTAAGTACAATCTACTTGAACCACATTTTACTCTTAAAGATAAAATTGTAGGTGATATTGGGTGTAATAATGGTTATTACCTTTTTCGTATGCT
>JALVXW010000319.1 GCA_027038155.1 Sulfurovum sp. | reverse complement strand
TAATAGGTTTAAGAACGATTAAACATTGGGTTTTATAATGCCAAATATGCATTGGAAGTTACCAACACGTAATATGGTGCATAATTTAAAATAATAAGGAGTTTAAAATGTTATTTAAAAAACTTT
The DNA here is from genome assembly GCA_027038155.1 of Sulfurovum sp. Taxonomy (GTDB): domain Bacteria; phylum Campylobacterota; class Campylobacteria; order Campylobacterales; family Sulfurovaceae; genus Sulfurovum. The sequence goes on along the minus strand of JALVXW010000319.1, from coordinate 6,551 downwards.
CCTATTTGGCACTGCCTTTGGTGGCAACATTGTCACTTCACGCAAATGACCCTTTTTTTGCTGACCCGTTTGGAGATGATATCTTTAAAGAGATGATGCAGATGCAAAAAGAGATGGACAAGATGTTTGAACGTATGCACAATAGAATAGAGCAGAGAAGTTTAAGACAGATAACCCCTCTTGGAAGCTACAAGATAGCACAAACAAGTCAATTTGTAGATAAGGGTGAGTATTATGAGTATGTGACCAATATTCCCGAAAACAAAGAGAATCAAATAGATATTACTGCAAAAGATGGAGTGGTACATATTACCGCTAAAATTATAGAAAAAAAGGAAAATAAAACGGCTAATACTTATAGTACATCAAGCTCTATGCGTATGTATCAGCAAAGTATTCCTCTCCCCTCGGATACAGACGAAGGAGGTCTAAGTGCTAAATATAAAGATGGTAAATTGGTTATTTCTGTAAAGAAATTAAAAAATGCTTCTACGCCACAATCAGCCATTCGTATTAATGGTGTAAAAGTTGCACCCAAAAAAGTAGAAAAGAGACAAGAGAACAAAACCAATAAAACAAAAGAGCAAAACAGTACAAAAATAAAAATTAACTCCGATACAGCTTCTATGAGTTAATTTTTCTGCAAAATAACATATACCTATTAGAGGTACCTCTTTAGTGTATCTCCTGATAGGTCTTAAGAAAGATAATCACAATCGTAGAGATAATATACCCACCTCCACCAAAAATAAAGTATAGTTCAGCAGGAATATCTCTAATATTATTTCGTTCAAGAAAAAGTAAAATAGAGAGAAATGCAGCAATAAAGAGTATATGGGTAAGAATTTCTGTCATCATGCTAGTGTATATCTGCTTTTTTACTAATGATGGCCAAATAGGCTTTACTATTTAGTTTTTTGTTGAGTGCCAGTGTATCTATTTTGTCTTGATTGTAGATGATATGGGGTCCTATTTTTTCAAACGGTATCCGTTTTTCTTGTCGCCATCTATATTGCGTAGAGAGGGAAATATGGTATCTCTCTTGAAATTGAGTAGGGGTAATTTGAACCATTAACAATGCCTTTCTCATGGACTATAAGATATAATGATGTGTCATAATCGGTTATATTTTACGTATTGTAAGATATTTTCTTATAAAAGTCAAGTTAAGTAAGAAAATAAATATTTTTTCTATAGAGGGGCGTGAATGTCGTATGGTGAGAGGCTAAAAAGGATAAGAAAAGGGCTGGGATTAACACAGCATGAACTTGCCAAAACCATAGGATTGCGCCACAAACAAACAATCAGTGATATAGAAAATGGAAAACAGCAACGTCTCTCTGCAAAACATGAATTGGCATTTTGTCAAAAATACGGAATAAATACACTATGGCTTCAAACAGGTAAAGGGAGTGAATATAACTCAGAGGTTCTTTGTGGGCATATACAAGAACCAGAAATTTGTTATGGAAATCGTATTGGATTGACCTATTATCCTAGTCAGTTTATGGGCGATAAAAAAGGAAAACTACTTTCACTTCATGAGAAAAAAATGATGTACTTTGAGAAAGATTTTCTTGAGTATTATTTGGGATTGTCCTCTTATCAAAATATTTTTATTGTTGATTATACAGGAGAGAGTGTAGCCTCTTTGCCCTCTACTGATTCTCTGCTTTTTGTAAATCCTTTTGAAAACGAAGGTGAAATAAAAGATGGGAGTATCTATCTGCTTTTGTGCGAAGATGTATCAATACTGAGACGTGTCTATTATAATCCTATAGATAAAAAATATACCTTTGTGTCTGATAAAAATAGAGAAGATGTGATTGTTGTTACGGATTTAAAAAAGAGTAGATGCGAAATTATAGGTCGTGTGGTGGGTCTGTTTAGCAAAGGATGTTTTTGATTAATTTACGTAAATATTTTTATGCTATACTTCTTCATGAAATTAGTTTAAGAAAGGATTTTGTTGTTGAGGGGTAAAGCATTAGAGCGTATAGAAAATTTAATATCGTCAATAGAAAAAGTATCACAGTCTAAAAATAAAATTGAAGTATCTGAAGAGATAGAGGGGTTGCTCAAAGAGCTTACTGATTCAGATTTTGCCTCTTTATTTATTTTTGAGAAAGATAAAAAAGTAATTTATGCTGAAAAAAAGCAACGTTTGGAACTCTCTATGATTGAGCCAGAAGGGTGTATCGGAAAGGTATTTTTAACCAAAGCACCCGCAATCTACAACCATCTTGCGAGTGATAAAGATTATGTGCAGCCTTATGATAACCCTCATAACCACAAACTAAGATCGCAAATGTTGATGCCACTCTTGGAAAAGGGTGAACTCATTGGTATTGTGCGTGTGTCTCGTGCAATTGGTGCAAACAAGAGATCCTATACAAAAGTTGATCTAAATGCCTTGATATCTGTTGAATCGTATCTGATTAAAATGATTAAAATTGTTTATTTTAATCAGCAAGTCTCTCCTTCTGATACCACTACAAAAAATATTCAAAATACGATGAAGAAGATAGAAGAGGAGAGTAGTGTTGAAAAAAATGATGATATGTTACTCTTCTTTTCCAATACGGTACATGATATACGTACCCCAGCCAATACGCTTTATGGATTTTTGGAGTTGCTTGAGGAGCAGATTGAAGATGAGCGACTAAAAGGGTTTGTTGTAAATGCCAAGGAGAGTGCCAGCTTTATCAACACTCTAACAACTACTATTTTGGATGTGGCAAAAAATAGATACGAAACGACTACGCATGTAGAGATGGAGACAATTACTACGGTAAAATTTTTATCTGAAATTGCCAATGGTTTTGCTGCCAAAATGCTGGAGAAAAAGATACACTACTTTATCTATATCTCTCCTCAAATCCCAAAAGAGGTAAAGCTTGATGCCCTAAAATTAAAGCGTGTTCTCACTAATCTCATAGGGAATGCCTATAAATTTACACCAGTAAAACGTGAAATATCATTAAAAATACTTTGGGATGCCACTACAAATAGGATTAAATTCTCTGTAAAAGACAAGGGTATAGGCATAGAAGAGGGAGCACAAAAAAAACTATTTAAGGCTTTTTCTCAAGCAGAGGATGACACGCATGAAAAGTATGGTGGCACAGGGCTGGGGCTTGCAATTTCGGCAGGATATGTCTCTGAAATGGGTGGAACATTAAGATTAAAGAGTGAAGTCAATAAAGGCAGTGAGTTCTATTTTGATATTCCTGTTGAGGTTGTTGACCGTACACGTAGTTATGATAAATTTTATAATCTGGATAAAAAAATTGTCATTTTGACAGATTTTGTTGATGCTAAATATCCCAAATTTATCTGTAAATATTTGGTTGATTTGGGAATGCCCGAAGAGAAGATAGTAATTTCCAATACGCTTAAGAAGCATGCTACCCATGTGATTTGTTTTGAAGAGAAGATAACTTCAGAGATTTTAGAGGCAGGAAAATCAAAAAAGTTTGAGCTTTTATTAGTGGAGAACCATCTCTTTTCGTTGCTTAAAAATAAAGAGATAGAAGGTATTGAGATTACTTCCAAAAATACCTACAATGGTGAAGCCCTCCATAGTACAGTATTCTCTGGAAAGAAGATTAAAGTATTGATTATAGATGACAATAAAATAAATATTAGTCTCCTTGAGTCCATGTTGACTACAGAATTTGTAGAGATACACACAGCACTTACTGGAGAGTTGGGGCTTGAGATGCTAAAGCAGGCAGCGACACATGGTGAGAAGTTTGATATTGTCTATCTGGATGAGCATATGCCAGGTATGTTGGGGGGTGATCTTTTGCGTATCTTTAGAGATTATGAAAAAGAGCATCATCTATCCCCTATCTATGCAGCTTCCATCTCTGGAGACCCTTATCTTACAGAAGAGGAAGAGGAGATTTTTGACCTGCTTGTAAATAAACCATTTAATAAAGATGAAGTAAGAAATGTGATTGAATCTTTTAAAAATAAGCAATAAAAATGTTTTATATATAGAAATTTGAAGATAAAATCGTTATAATTAAAGTTATCTAAAACCTAAGGAGAAAAGAATGAGTCCAACCCCGACAGATGTAGAACATCCAGTGACAAGTGTAGACATTGTTGTTTCAAAAGGTGATGAAAAAGGTGATATTACCTATGCTAATCCAATTTTCTTTAAATTGGCAGGCTATACGCAGGCTGAACTTTTGGAAAAGCCACATGCGATTATTAGGCATCCTGATATGCCAAAAATTGTCTTTAAGTACCTATGGGATAATCTTAAGGCGGGTAAAGATGTGAAAGCATTTGTAAAAAATCTTCGTAAAGATGGTGGTTTTTATTGGGTTTTTGCCCATGTGAGAGTCGCTACCAATCCAGATGGATCTTTTAGAAACTATGTCTCTACCAGAAAGGGTATGTCCGCAGGTGCAAGAGCAGTCATTGAGCCTCTATACAAAGAGTTGCTTGCAGCAGAGCAGAGTGGTGGCATGGAAGCTTCTTTGCCAATTTTAGAAGCTTTTCTAAAAGAGAATGGTGCATCGTTAGATACTTTTAATGATGCTATGCAAAAAATACAAAACAGTTAAAAGGATAATAAAGATGGTAGAATTTGAACAAGCTATGAAAAAATTACGCTCAGTGAGCGGATATTTGGGTTCAGCAGTTTTGAACTTTTCTGGTGAAACACTCTACATGGATGATGAGAATACTTCTGTGGATATCGCTTACTCTGCAAGTATCTTCAATGATGCCTTTAGAATGATCTCTGAATCCTCTTTGGATGTGGGATTTTCAGAAGGCTCTTTGGTGGAAGCAAGAACAGAAGATGGACATGTATTTCTCGTAAACTCTTCTGGTAGTACAGGAGGGGATAATTTTTCTAAGCTCACTACTTTTGCTATCTTTAGAGATGATGGAAATGTGGCACTAGGAAAGATGATTATGGAAAAAACCGTACAAAGCATGTCTAAAGCGATGCGTGAGCTATAGTACGGTTTAAGTGTTCAATAGAGTCCACCTTTTGGTGGATTTGTTTGAGTATTTACGAGAAGGAGTCTATTATTAAAACACTATATCTTATTCGCCATGCAAAATCTAACTGGAGTGATGGTACACTCAGTGATTTTGAAAGAGGACTAAAAAAACGTGGGCATAAAGATCTTGATATGATAAGCTCCTATATGTCTATACAAAAATTCAAACCAGACTTGATAATATCTAGTCTTGCTCTCCGTGCACAGATTACAGCAGATACATTGGGAAAAAAGATAGGCTACAAGGGGCGTATTCACTATATGGAAGAGCTTTATAACTCTCGTCCTGAAACATTAATAAATGTGCTAACGCTACAAGATGACAGCTATGAGACTATTTTTCTTGTGGGTCACAACCCCGAACTGACAGAGTTTATTAATTTTCTTATTAAAGAGAACTTTTCAAAACTTCCTACATTGGGTGTGGTAGCAATAGACTTAAATATTGATTCATGGAGTGAAATTAGCGAAGCGTGTGGTGAGATAGATTTTTTTATACAACCTAAGCAGTTTAAATACTATATGCCTAAACAGATACGTACAAAACTACCTATGGAGCAGCAGACTACACCATGAGGTAGTATTGCGGTTCAATCTTAACTAAGTCAGAATTTAGCACTATTTTCAAAAAATACTATAGATGTGGGTATTACTATTCTATGTAATACAGGCTAAAACAGATAATTAGCAAACACTCTCATGTTTGGCTGTGTCTTCACCTACATTGGCACCATCTTTAAAGGTATCAACATTTTCTACATGATGTACTTCGTATCCAGCTCTTACATAGCCATTGACTGTAGCATTTTCAAAAGCATTGGTAAGGATATTAGCATTAATTCCTATAGTCATTATCATTATACTTGTTGTGCTTAGTGTAATTTTGTTCATTTTGTGTCTCCTTTTATGTAGGGTGGGCATTCCTGCCCACCATACAGTTATATTTTCTCTACCTCTATCTTTTGGGCTTCATCTCTACGCAGTGCGATGAGTGTAGAGCCTACCTCTATCTCCATGGTCTGTTTGGCAAGAGAACACCCTTTTACAAGTAGCTCTTCTCCACGCATGACACCAAAAGAGTTAAATCTATCTTTAAGTGCTTTATTGGCATCTATCTTAATGATTTGGGCTTTGTCACCTTTGGTGAGTTCTGTTAATCTCATCTAATATCCTAGTAGTAATGTTATTCTGTATGCTATAAAACTAAGTATCCATGCACTGGCACTGGTTATAAAGAAGAGGTAAACCAAGTACTTCCATCCCCCAGATTCTTTGGCAAAGACCATGGAGGCTGCCAGACATGGCAGGTAAATCATCACAAAGACGATAAACGCAATGGCTGCAGCAAATGGTATGTTTGCTTTAATTTGAGTAATGAGACCTTCAGAGCCTTCATCTACATCATCACCCAGTGCATAGAGTACACCAAGTGTGGATACCACAACTTCTTTGGCAGCTAGCCCTGTCTCTAAGGCTACTGCCATACGCCAGTTCATACCCAGTGGGGCAAAGAAAGGCTCTGAT
>JALVXW010000318.1 GCA_027038155.1 Sulfurovum sp. | reverse complement strand
TGGAAGATAGAAGATATTAGAGATTTCTACCACCGTTACTATCAGCCAAACAATGCAGTGCTTGTGGTGGCTGGTGACATTAAAGCAGAGCGTGTCTTTAAAGAAGCACAAAAGTACTTTGGAGGTATCAAAAATGAACATACCATTCCAAAAGTCACAGCCGTTGAGCCCAAAATTGACGGTGCAAAACGTGCCATACTGCACAAAGAGAGCAATAGAGTAGATACCCTTGCCATCACCTATGCTATCCCCAACTATGAAGATGACGACCAAGTCATACTCTCTGCCATTTCCCATATTTTAAGTTCTGGCAAAAGCTCATGGTTTGAAAAAAACATTGTCAATGGCAAAAAACTTGCCAACCAAGTCTATGGGTACAATATGGAACTTAAAGACCCAGGGGTATTTCTCATTATGGCGATGTGTGCACCAGATGCCAATGTGAGTGATTTGGAAAAAGAGATACTCTCAGAACTTGAAGAGCTTAAAAATGGCAAAGTCACCCAAGCCGAACTTGATAAGGTCAAAATCAACACCAAAGCGGAATTTATCTACTCTTTGGAGAGCTCCTCTTCGGTTGCAGGGCTCTATGGTGACTACTATGTCAAAGGAAATATTAGACCTTTACTTGAATATGAAGAGAAATTAGATAAAATTACACTCAAAGATATTCAAGAGACTGCAAAGAAGTACTTTAACCATGATTTCTCAACGACAGTTATTTTGAAAAAACAAGAGGATAAAAAGTAATGAGCAACTATATTACAGGTGCAACCACTGCACTGATTACACCATTTAAAAATGGTACACTGGATGAGGCAACTTTTGCCACACTCATACAAAGACAAATAGATAATGGCATTGATGCTGTCTGTCCTGTAGGAACCACAGGCGAGTCTGCAACACTCAGCCACGATGAGCATAAAAGATGCATAGAGATAGCCGTAGAAGTCTGTAAAGATACACAGACAAAAGTACTTGCAGGGGCAGGAAGCAATGCCACACATGAAGCCATAGACATCGCCAAACATGCTGAGGCTTGCGGTGTAGATGCCCTGTTTTCAGTCAGTCCATACTACAACAAACCCAGCCAAGAGGGACTCTACCAACACTACAAAGCCATAGCCTCAGCGGTTAAAGTACCCTTTATGCTCTACAATGTACCTGGACGTACAGGGGTTGATATCTTTCCAGATACAGTCAAAAGACTTTTTAATGATGTAGAGAACATCATGGGCATCAAAGAGGCAACAGGTTCCATAGAGAGAACGGTAGAGCTTCTAGCCAAAGTACCAGAGCTATATGTCTTCTCTGGAGATGATGCTATAGATTTCCCTATTTTGGCTAGCGGAGGAAAAGGGGTTACTTCAGTCACTTCCAACTTACTGCCAGATATGAAGGCAGCGCTAGCTCACGCAGCACTCAAAGGTGATTTGGCAAAATCAAAAGCCATTAATGATGAACTCTTTGAGATTAACAAAGTGCTTTTTTGTGAGTCTAACCCAATCCCTATTAAGGCCGCGATGTACATTGCAGGACTTACAGAGACTTTGGAGTACAGACTGCCTCTTGTGGCACCAAGCAGTGAAAATATGAAAAAGATTGAAAACGTGATGAAAAAATACAATATTGTAGGAGCTAAATAATGTCAGAAATGAAAGGCAAAACGCTTGTAATTACAGGTGCAACCAAAGGTATCGGTAGAGCAGTTGCAGAGAAATTTGCACAAAATGGCGTAAACATCGCTTTTACCTACAACTCAAACAAAGAAGCCGCAGATGAGATAGCAAAAGATTTAGAGAGCAAATATGGGGTAAAAGCCAAAGCCTACCCACTAAACATCTTGGAACTTGATGAGTTTAAACCTCTCTTTCAAGCTATCGATGAAGATTTTGACAGAGTTGATTTCTTTGTATCTAATGCCATGATTTATGGTCGTCCAGTGGTAGGTGGCTATGGTAAATTTATGAAACTTAGACCCAAAAAAGGACTCACCAATATTTGGACTGCAACCGTAGGTGCCTTTGTTGCAGGAAGTCAAGAGGCTGCAAAACGCATGGAAAAAGTAGGCGGGGGAGCCATTGTCACACTCTCCTCTACAGGAAACCTCATCTACATTGAAAACTACGCAGGTCATGGCACCAACAAAGCTGCCGTTGAAGCGATGAGCCGTTACGCAGCCGTTGAACTTGGAGATATGGGTATTAGAGTCAATGCAGTATCAGGTGGACCTATCGACACCGATGCACTCAAAGCCTTTACCAACTACGAAGAGGTAAAAGCAGAAACCATCAAACGTTCAGCCGTCAACCGCATGGGAAGCCCTGAAGATTTGGCAGGTGCTGTCTATTTCCTCTGTACCCCAGAAGCATCATGGATTACAGGTCAAACACTTGTGGTTGATGGTGGGACTACGTTTAGATAACAGATAAGTAAGTAGTAGATTATGGCATCATCACAAATTTATAATATACCAAACCTTTTAGCCTTTATTCGTCTACTGCTTGCACCAATCATGTTTCTTTTTCTTGTCAATCAAGATGCAGAAATCTTTCACACTATTCACCCATCATGGCTCAACTATTTTGCTGCATTTATCTTTGTACTTGCCAGTGCTACAGACTTTTTTGACGGCTATATCGCACGCACCTTTAATCAAATTACGACATTGGGTAAGATTTTAGATCCTCTTGCAGACAAGATGCTCACACTTGCTGGATTTTTAGGCCTGATGGTCGTAGGATCTGCCTCACCATGGGCTATATTTCTCATTCTAACAAGAGAACTTTTTATTACGGGACTTCGCGTATCTGCTGTTGCGGAGGGTATTGATATTGCGGCTTCATGGATGGGAAAAGTAAAAACAGTTATACAAATGGTTGCGATTGGTTTCTTGCTGATGCACTGGGAAGGTGGTACAGTACTATTATGGTTGGCTGTCATCATCACACTCTATTCTGGCTATGAATATGTCAGAGACTTTTTTAAAAAGATATAGATAAACCAAATTGTATCTTTTTTAATCACTTTTTTATTAATATTTTGTTAATTTTTTGTTATGATACTGTTTTTAAATTAAATTCAAGGAAAAACAATGAAAATAACAAAACTCTCTTTTGTAGCAGTTTTAGCTATGAGTGCAGCATTTGCAGGTGGAGATATTGCTCCAGTAGAACCAGCAGTAGAGGCTCCAACACATGCAACTGGTGAAGCGTGCAACACAAACACAACTATCTCTGGAGAAGCAAAAGCTTACTTATTGACTTATGATGGTGAAGCAGATATGTTTGACAAAGAGACTACACCATTTGCTGGTGCAGTTACACTTAATGTTGCACACAAACTTACTTCTAATATTACTGCCAACTTTACTGCAATAGGTTACACCAACCTAGGTAATGAGTCTGCAGGATACTTTGAAGGTAAAGAGACTGGTGCTTTTTTAAATGTGGCAAACATTACTGCTACGTTTGGTAAAACCACATTGGTACTTGGTCGTCAACTTATTGACTCTCCAATGTTTGGATCTTTTCACTGGCTACTCGCTCCAAGTGCTTACGAAGCGTATACTGTAGTAAACTCTGACATCTCCAATGTTACACTTGTGGGTACGTATGTAACCAAAATGAGACCAGTAAATGCTGGTGACAACTTTGTAGATCTTACAGATATCAATGATGGTAACCACTATGCATTGGGTGCAGTATATGGCAAAGATAAACTCTCTGCAAGTGTATGGTACTACAACATTGATGCAGGTAACTACACACAAGTATATACAGATGTAGGATACGATTTTGGTGCAGCTAAAGTAGCAGTACAGTATGCTACAACAGACTACGATGCTGGTTTGGATTCAGATGCAGTTGCTGCAAAAGTTGAATTTACTGCTGGTGATATAAACTTAATGGCTGCTGTTTCTAATGTAACAGATGCTCCTGCTGGTGTTGTCTCTAGAGATAACTTCTATACAAGTTCTTGGAATATATTTGCTTCACAAATTGCTGTAGCAAATGAAGATACACTCTCTTGGAAAGTCTCTGCATCTACAGAACTCTCTGGTCTTGAACTAGAAGCTTCTTATGCTGGTTATGGTGATGATGGTTCAGAGTTTGACCTTATTGCTGATTACGAATTCTCAAAATGTACTTCAGTAGAAGTTGTCTATACAAATACTACTGCAAACGAAGCGGACGCAGAAGACGAAAATGCTCTTGAAGTAGAAGCAGTCTACAAGTTTTAATCAAAACATATGACACTTTTCACCCACTCTTTCTTTAAGAGTAGGTGAGAATTTTTGAATACCTTTATTTAATACAATTTTTCCAATAACTTATTCATTCTATTTTTTGCTCTATATAAAAAGAGTGTACTTTTACCTGAGAGTTTTCCCTCTTCTGACATAGGTAGAGCCATAAATGTTTTTATTGCATCCAAAAGCTCTTGTGTCTCCTTCATCTCTTGAAGTGATTTTTCATGATACTTAGGATTCTCCTCTTCTGTATTTCCCTCAAAATATACTATTCTTTCAAGCTTTCCTTTTTGCTCATTCAAAAGAACTTGATATTTCTTTAATGTATCTATAGCATCATGAATATGTGCATCTACCTTATCCATCTCCTCTTTACAACTCCCTTTATGGAGCGTATACTCCTGTGCATCTTCAAGCTGCTTGGTTGCAAAATGCAAATTTTTATTTCCTTTAAGGCTCACACGAATAAAATAGATAAGTGCCATTACAGCCAAAACAGTTGCTCCTACTGCCAAACCTCCATTGAGTGCATCATCTGTACGACCTATTTGTGTCCCAAACCATCCAAAAATTGTTTGCAGTGTTTCATTAGAAGGTACTTTGGTTACATCTAAAGATATCCCTAATTTTTTAGTCGCATAATAAACAAGTCCTGCCAATGTAGCTGCTCCACCAAACAGAGCATAAAGAAAACCTGTAAATCTTCCACTTGAAACATCACGAAGCACCATAGACCCAACCTCTTCATTGGGCTCAAAGACAACACTCTCCTCCTCTTCGCTTTCTTCATCACTGTTTGCAACATAACCCAACTGTGCCAAGAGTGCTTCACTTGCATCCATTCCACCCTCTTTTAGTAGATGCTTTGCTTCCTCATAAGCTTTCAAATCATCTGCAAGCAAAAGCTTACAAGCATCCATTTGCTCTTCAGCTTCCTTAACAATATTTTTGGCCTCTTGCACTAAAACTTTGGCTTTGTCATGTTTTTTTAATTTTTTCTCCTCCTGAGGAGCTACTGTCTCTTTCAAGGATTCTGAATCCTCAGCTACCTCTTCCGTCTGGCTTACCAATACTTCACCCTCTTCTACTACCTCACTCTGTACACTCTCTTTATGCTCGGCTTCTACTGTCTCTTTCATCTACACTCCTTCATGAAATAATTCTATACTCTTTATTTTATCAAAAATATATAACAAATGATTAATCTATATCAATTTTTTACCTCACTTGGATATAATTCTACACTTTACACATACAAGGGAACTTATGAGCATTATAGTTGCACTTTTGGTTTTATCGATACTTATCTTTTTTCATGAATTAGGACACTTTACCGCTGCACGCTTTTTTGGGGTACAGGTTGATATTTTTAGTATTGGATTTGGCAAACGTCTCTGGACAAAAAAGATAGGAAAGACAGAGTGGAGCCTCTCCGCTATCCCACTAGGTGGTTATGTCAAGATGAAAGGGCAAGATGATGCTGACCCCACCAAAATGAGCTACGATGAAGACTCATACACTGTTAAAAAGCCTTGGCAACGTATTATTATACTTTTGGCTGGGCCTTTTGCCAACTTTTTGATGGCATTTTTGCTCTACTGGGCCATCTCTATGTTGGGTGTACCAAAACTTTTGGCATATGTAGGTGATGTAGACAAAAATACACCTGCACTGCAAGCGGGTTTACAAAAAGAGGATAAAATTATCCAAATCAACGGACACAAAATTAGCTATTGGGAAAATATTGGTAAATCTATTAACAAAACCGAAGGTGATGTAATCTTAACGATAGAACGCAATGATACACGCATTGACCTCACTCTGACACCCAAAGTTATAGAAGATCAAAATGTCTTTGGAGAAAAAATCACAAGACGCATCATTGGTATCTCCCCTATGAATAGACAAGAGATAGTACACTATGGCTTATTTGACGGACTACGCTATGCGTGGAACGAAACAAAAAAAGCAAGCCTGCTTATTTTTGAGTCTATTCAAAAACTACTCTCTGGTGTGGTAAGTACCGATAAACTAGGAGGCATTATTACTATCGTAGATGTCACGGCACAAGCAAGTCATGCAGGGATACTCTCCCTCTTTTTCTTTACCGCACTTATCTCTGTCAACCTTGGTGTACTTAACCTCTTTCCTATCCCTGCTCTAGATGGTGGACATATTATGTTTACCTTTTATGAGATGATTACAGGAAAACCAGCCAATGAAAAAATCATAATGTATCTCACCATGGCAGGATGGGGAATTCTTCTTGCATTAATGATGCTAGGATTGTATAATGACATAACGAGACTATGGAGGACACACTAATGGCAATACTAGACAAAGAACACTTAAGAGCAAACCTTGACAAGGTCATCTGGAATATAGAGGAGGCACGTATCTCTGTAAGCGAACATCATATTGTACAGCTTGT
>JALVXW010000317.1 GCA_027038155.1 Sulfurovum sp. | reverse complement strand
CGCAACTATACCTATCTTGACACCCCCTATACAAGCACATATCAAACAACCAACAAGGCGATATATGCACAGTTGGATTCTGTATTGAATGATAGATTGACTATGGTATCTGGGTTGAGAGTAGAGTCGTGGGATGCCTCGTATGATGACTCCGATGCAGCCAATATTGATACAGATGAGGTGCTCACAGGTGGAAAGTTTGGATTTAACTACCAAGCAGCAAAAGAGAGACTTTACTATGCCTATATCTCTAAAGGGTACAAACCAGGGGGAGTCAATGCAGACAACTCTCTTTTACCAGCAGCAAGAGAGTACAAAACAGAAAATCTATGGAACCTTGAAGCAGGTCTCAACTCTAGCCACTTTGACAACACTTTGGTAAGTCGTCTTAACCTCTTTTATGGCAAAAGAAGAGACCAGCAGGTAAAAAGTTCAGTAGTGACTGTGCGTGATGATGGAAGTACCAAATATGTAGGTTATTTGGCAAATGCAGCTGAGGGGCACTACTATGGTTTGGAGTCGCAATTAGACTGGTACCCAACAGAGCGTTTGCATCTCTATTCAAGTGTAGGTTTACTCAAGGCAAAGTTTGATGAATACCGTGACCCAAACCCTGCTGCGTTAGATATGTCAGGACGTGCACCTGCACAATCTCCAGAGTATCAATACAGTATTGGATTTGATATGACATTTGGTGAAAGATTTATCTTTAAGACAAACGTAGAAGGAAAAGGCTCTTACTACTTCTCAAACAGACACAATGAAAAATCAGATGCCTATACACTGGTTAACGCTAGTTTGGAATATACAGATGGCTCTTGGTCGGTAGTTGCATGGGCAAGAAACATTGCAGATACTGAGTACTATACACGTGGTTTTGGTAGCTTTGGGAACAACCCAGCCCACGGATACAAAACAGAGCTCTATACACAATTGGGTACACCTAGAACATTTGGTGTAACACTCTCTTATGATTTCTAATTTTCGCACGATAAAACTCTTTGCGTTATCTCTATTTTTTTGTATCACCCTGTATGGCGGTGATGCAAAACCCACACTTACTATCTATACCTATGATGCTTTTACCGCTTCGTGGGGCCCAGCACCCAAGATAAAACAAGCGTTTGAAAAAGAGCACCATTGTACACTTAAATTTGTAGGACTCTCTAGCTCCATAGGGGCTTTACGCAAGATACAACTAGAGGGCAAACATACCAAAGCAGACATCCTTTTGGGCTTAGATACGAGCATCGCACAAGTGGCTAAAAAAACAGGATTGTTTTTACCTCATGAACTCAATACTTCTAAGCTAGATTTACCTGCACCATACAATGATGATACTTTTACCCCTTTTGATTATAGTTTTTTTGCATTTGTCTATAACTCCGAAAAATTAAAAAATGTACCAGACTCTTTTGAAGCTTTGGCCACGATGCCAAAAGAGTTTAAAATTGTCATCCAAGACCCTCGTTCTTCTACCGCAGGATTAGGGTTACTCCTATGGGTAAAGTCCATTTATGGTGACAAATCAGGGGAATATTGGAAGCGTTTGGCTCCACATATACTTACCATTACCAAAGGGTGGTCAGAAGCCTATGGACTCTTCTTAAAAGGTGAAGCAGATATGGTACTGAGCTATACGACTTCACCAGCCTATCATATCATTGATGAAAACAGGAGAGATATTAAAGCAGCAGCTTTTAAAGAGGGGCACTACGGGCAGATAGAGGTAGCAGCTGTACTTAAAAGCTCTAAAGGGCAAGCCTTAGCCAAACAATTTCTCGCTTTTTTACATACACAAACCTTTGCAGCGATTATCCCCACATCCAACTGGAGTTATCCTGTAGTAAAAAGTACGCTACCTGAAGCTTTTGACTCTTTACATAAACCCCAAAAGATGATACTCATGGATGGGGTAACTGTTGAAGCCCAAAGAAAAGCTATCATTAATGAGTGGCTTGAAGCGATACAGAAGTAGTATTAAAGTTATGCTATAATCATCAAAAATAGAGGAGAGCCTAGTGTTGACATTGCAAATAGACAACCGTGAGATAGAAGATATATTTGTAGAAGGTTTTCAAAGTAACAAAGAGAAGTTTTTGACATTTATAAAAAATTCTTATGAAAAAAAAGCATCTCTTGAAGCTTACGAAGCAGATAAAGAGCGTTTTGTGGAGACATACAAAAGTATGAAAGCTGGTTCTATAAAAATGTTCTCTGAAGCTGAAGCCAAAAAAGAGATAGATATCTTTTTAGAGACTCTATGACGATTATAGAAACAGAAGATTACTTAACATCTCTTAAAAATGTATTGGGTTATATCGCTAAAGATAAAAAGTCTGCTGCTATCGCCTTTAGAGAAGCACTAGATACCAAAATAGCCAATCTCAAAGAGTTTCCTTTTATGTATAAAATTTCTATCTATTTTGATGATGAGTATATAAGGGATTTGACACATAAAGGTTGTACCATACCTTATGAGGTAGATTTGGAGAAAGAAACTATTTCTATCATTGGGATAACTAAATACAAAAATAGTTTGAGACAGTAAAGTTATTGATGCAGAACTATCTAAGACTAAAAACTTCACTGCTACCAGGAATATTAATCTCCCTAACTCTACTAATTTTTGCTTTTTTACTCTTTTTTACCCTCTATAGTTCACAAGATGGCAACTTATTTTCAGAGCTAGATAATAGAATATATGGACTACTCAAATTCACCCTCTATCAAGCCTTTTTATCAACCATACTCTCCTTGTTGGTTGGAGTTCTTCTGGCATGGGCATTGGCACATCAGAGTCACTTTAGGGGTAGAGGATTGCTTGTGGCACTGTTTTCTTCTTCTTTGGTTTTGCCCACACTCATCGTAGTTTTTGGACTCATAGGCATCTTTGGGCGTAATGGCTATCTCAATCAACTAAGCCTTTTTCTCTTTGACCACTCTTTTGGCTCTTATATTTATGGGATTGGAGGGATACTCATAGCCCATGTCTATCTCAATGCTTCTTTTGCTTCACGTGCCCTGTTGCATAGTTTTGAATCTATCCCTAAAGAGAAATACAAACTTGCAAAGTCTTTGAATTTTTCTGTGTTTGAGAGGTTTCTCTATGTGGAGTACCCAGCACTCAAATCTACCCTATTAAGTATCGGTTCTACTATCTTTTTACTCTGTTTCACCTCTTTTGCAGTAGTGTTACTTTTAGGCGGTTCGCCCTCTTACAACACTTTAGAAGTTGCCATCTATGAAGCAGTTAAACTGGACTTTGACATAGGGATGGCACTAAAACTTGCACTTATTCAACTAAGCATTTCGGCACTACTTGTGGTACTCTCTTCTAGTTTTAGAACACCACTTGCCAACCTAAAGACAAGCCATACGCTCATCCCTTGGAGGGAGACAAAAGTGTTACGTGTAGTGCAGTGGTGTATCATCGGGTTATTTACACTCTTTTTTGTCCTGCCTTTGGTTGTCATCGTGGTTGATGGTATTGGGGCAGACTTTGGGCGTATCTTTCAAGCACCATTGTTTATTAAGTCCTTTGTGACCTCTATCTCTTTGGCAACAGTCTCTAGTATTTTGACTGTCATCATCGCACTCTTTTTAAGTAACACAAGACGAAACTTTACCCTGCCTACACGTTTGGCTAACAGACCTTTTGCCAAAGTTTTAGATGCTATGATTGCATTTTCTGGCAATCTATATCTGGCTATCCCTTCTCTTGTACTGGGGTTAGGGTTTTTTCTTATGTATCAAAAATATGATGGTTCAGAAATCTTTTGGGCTACAGCTGCACTCTTGAGTGCCAATGTATTGATGTCGCTTCCTTTTGCTCTGTCTGTACTTACTCCTGCCATGCATAAAACAGCACAGAGGTATGACAAGTTGGCTTTTTCGTTGGGGCTTACAAAGTTGCAACGTTGGGTCTATATAGAGTACCCCTACATCAAGTCAACTCTCGGCTATATTTTTGCTTTGGCTTTTTGTTTTTCTCTAGGAGATTTGGGTATCATAGCACTCTTTGGGTCAGATGAGTTTACGACACTGCCTTGGTACCTCTATCAGTTGATGGGGTCGTATAGGAATGCGGATGCTGCTGGGGTGGCTTTGGTGATGTTGGTGTTGGTGTTATCAGTATTTATTGGTGTACCAAAATTATTTAGAGGGAAATCGTAGGGTGCGGTTGCCACCGCACCACATATAAATATGAAATAAAAAGTTTTCTGAAAAGCTTATTACCCCACTAAGTAAATACCCAAACTTTTGAAAGAGTGAGAGGAGGTAAGATGTGAGTGAAAAAAGCTGTAGGACTAACTGGTTAATTCAAAGATTTTTTTGCTTGCAGGTTGCCTTCTCTCACTCTTCCCGAAGGGTGCAGTGCTTTCGCCCATACTCTGCGTTAGATTTTCTTGAATTCGCTAAGGCGAGTCCTTCAAAAATCTGCCTTGATTATGAACGAAATCACAGCATCAAAAATTTGGGTATTTACTTAGTGGGGTAATAAATAAAAGGTGCGGTGGCAACCGCACCCTACGGAGAAAAAGTTGTTAAAAGTCAAAAACCTACAATATCAATATAAAAATGCCAATGATACCTATACTTATAATCTAGAAGTGCAACCCTCTGAAGTGCTTGCCATACTAGGGCAGAGTGGTTCAGGTAAGTCTACTTTGCTGGATATCGTAGCAGGATTCATAGAGCCGATGAAGGGCTCTGTGATGCTTGATAGGCAGGAGCTTTTGGGACTTAGTGTTGAAAAACGCCCTATTACCATTCTCTTTCAAAGCCATAACCTTTTTGAGCATCTTAGCGTACAAAAAAATATTTTGTTAGGAGTCAACAAAACGTTAAAAGACAGCATTGAAGAGGTAGAGAAAGTCCAAGATATTTTAAAAGAAGTAGGGCTTGAAGCGTATGAACATAAACTAGCCTCAGAGCTTTCAGGTGGACAGCAACAGCGTGTGGCTCTGGCACGTGTACTCATACGAAGAGAGCCCATATTATTATTAGATGAACCCTTTACAGGCTTAGACGAAACAACACGCATAGAGATGTTGGACTTAGTCAAAAAGATAACCATAGAGCACAAATTGCACACCATCATGGTCACCCATGACATAGACGACTGCAATCGCATAGCCAACCATATCTACAAGATGCAAAACCACACACTTGTAAAGCAATGATAGAACAACTCAAAAAACATCCATTTTTTAGTGATAAGACTATAGAGTCTTGCACCTTATTGGAGCATCAAGGGTATTGTAATGAGAACTATCTGCTTGTAGTAGATGGGGTGAAGTATATCGTGCGTGTTTTTCAAGAAGAAGATATAGATAGAAAACTAGAATTTTATTTTCAAAAACTTGCATATAAACAAGGCATTTCTCCAGAACCATTACTTTTAGATGAGTTAAATAGCTTAATGATTATGAAATTTCAAGAGGGGAAGCATAAGGTCTCTATTTCGATAAGTGAACTAGATATATTTATTAAAACGATTAAAAAATTACATAGCCATGATATAGATAATGATGACAATATCACAACAGCACTTTGTAGATATGAACTTGTAAAGAATGCAACACAAGATGTTATTGATGCTTTGGATGAGATTGATTGTTATGCTGTAAATTATGTATTGTGTCATAATGATTTGAATGCAAAAAATATACTTTGGTACGATGATAAAGCTATATTACTTGATTTTGAATATGCAGCTGTGAATGATTGCTATTTTGATTTAGCAAGTATCAGTGTTGAATTTTCGTTGAGTGAAGCCAATGACATACATATGCTTGATGTATATTTTGGTGATGCATTTTATGATGAAAATAAATTAGATGCATACAAGGTATTGTATAAGGCAGTATGTGAAGAGTGGTTTCAAAAGAATCTGTAGGGTGTGATTGCTATCACACCATGTGATAAATCTGTATATAGGAATAGTTCGCCGAAAGGCTTCAAAAATATGTTATAATATTTGAAGAAATCAAAAAGGATAATCATGTCAGTAGTTGAAGAGATATTTTTAGATGTATCACCATTGAAATCACTTGATAAATTACAGTTGGTAGAAAAAATTCTATCATCTTTGAATCCTATAGATAAAAACATAGAAAATATATGGGCTAATGAAGCAGAAGATAGAGTTGAAGCTTACGAGAAAGGTTTACTCTCTACTGTAAGTGCTAAAGATGTATTTGCGAAGTATCAAAAATAATCTATGCCTTTAGTAGAGTTTTTAGACTTAGCTCAAAATGAGTTAGATGATACTTTTGAATATTACGAGTTTCAGCAAGAAAATTTGGGTTACAGATTTGTGGAAGAGGTAATGAATAGTCTTGAACTTATAGTAGCTTATCCTGAAGCATGGACAAAAAGTTCATCATCTACCAGACGCTGCCTTGTCAAAACATTTCCTTATGGAATCATTTATCAAAAAAGAGACAATCTTATTCTGGTTGTGGCTATTGCAAATTTGCATAAAGAACCTGATTATTGGGTATCACGACTGTAGGATGCGGTTCTCCCTCACCTTTAATACAATCTAAAATAAAATATCCATGCAATAATCACCGTAGGGTGTTGTACCCTTACAACACCATGAATATGAATGATGAAAAAATCAGATTTTATATATACATTTGAAGTGTTGGTGTTGTCATGGGACAACACCCTACGAAAGTTTAAATTTTTGTGAGAAGTTAGAGTTTTTTATAGTTTGTATTAGAGTCTGTATTACCATCAAGGACGGATGGTAACGAACTAAGAGTTAATTTTAAAATTAAATAAAAGAAATAGATT
>JALVXW010000316.1 GCA_027038155.1 Sulfurovum sp. | reverse complement strand
CCCAAAAGAAGTAGAGCAAAAAAGGTTGCGGCTTTGTTTTTAATAGTCATCGTTGAGCGGTGCCTTTTGTCTGTTTGAGTATCTGCACCAATCTATCGGATGCTTTTGTCCATGAAAATTTTTGAAAATCTTCTTGATGGATGTGTGGTGGGTTCTCTAATATGTTTTGCATAGCACTGGCAATCGCTTTAGTGTCGTTGTGGTCTGTGTAGAGAGCATTGTTGCCAAAGAGTTCATGAAATACGGCAATATCACTAAGAAGTGTAGGCGTGTTAAGCCTAAGGGCTTCAAGTGCAGGGATACCAAACCCCTCATAGAGCGATAAAAAGAGAAATGCTTTGGTCTGTTTGAGCAGTACATACTTTTCTCTGCTAGAGACAAACCCTGTAAAAATCACCTCATGCTCTAGGTGGTGCCTCTCTATGTATGCTAATACCTCATCGTAGAGCCACCCCTTTTTACCAGCAAAGACAAGTTTGATGTCACTCTTTGTTGTGCGTTTAAAAAGATGAAATGCCTCTATGAGTTTCAGTGGATTTTTACGAGGTTCAAGCGTACCCAAAAAGAGAAAATAGTCATGATGTATGTTGAGATGAGCCAGTATCTCTTTAGGGTTTTGTATGGTTTGCGTTTTGATATCGGCATCTATGTAGATGTATTCTACAGGTTTTTGTGCTTGCCCGATAGTATGCAGGTACGCCTCTATATCTTTTTTGGAACTTTCAGAAATCGTCAGCAATAAGTCACTGTTTTTGATACTTTTAGGAACTCTTTTTCTCCATCTTTGGGTATGTTTTTGGGTTTGAATGGTGCCAAACATCTGTAGAGCAATGTCGTAAAGTACGGTGACAATCAGGGTGTTTTTAGGCTTAAACAGAGGGATAAACATATATTGGTTCTCTATATAGACATCATACTTTCCAAAAGTCAATTTAAAAGGCAGATAGAGATTGTGATAAAATATATGCTCTATCAAACGATAGAAGTACCACGGTTTACGAGGGAGGTATTTGCAAAAACAGAATGTTTTTTCCAGGTGTATGTCATCTCTTTGACTAAGTGCACTGTAGAGTCTCTCTACAAACACAGGTATGCCTGTTTTTGTCTCTCTACATAGGGGTGAGGTATCAAAGAGTATTTTCATAAGAGGGATTATATCTAATATTTGAGTATAATACTTTTAAAAAAAGGAATAATCCTCATGCGTTTTTTACTTCTTACACTACTCTTAAGCTACATGGCGTTCGCCAATATGGAGATATACCCCAAAAAGGAGTGTGCACTCTATAACAATTTGAAACATACCAAAAACAGAGGGCATGTAACCATACAAATAGACAGAGCCTACACCATGCTCAAACACCACAAAGGGCAGTATCTTGTCAAAGTTGAGGGAGCAACCCCAGCACAGCGTTGGGTAGATGATGACTGTTTGACGCTAAGACCTTTGCGTGGTACTCCTATCTATGAAGCGATGCATCGCACAACAAAAAAACCTGTAGCTAAAAAAACAGCAAAAAAGCCTCAAAAAACACTACATACCTCTACCTCTTCCTCTAAGCAAAATCTTTTGGCTCTTTCATGGCACAATGCCTTTTGTGAAACCCACCGTTATAAAAAAGAGTGCAAAAGAGGCTTGCGTGATTTACTAAAAAGAGAAGCAAGGGATACCCATTTTGTTCTACATGGGCTTTGGCCTCAACCTCGAAACAATCTCTATTGTAACCTCAGTAAAGCAGTGATACAAAAAGACAAAGCAAAACGCTGGAGAGCACTTCCTCAGGTTAACCTAGAAAAACAAACTGCTACGGCACTAGCCGAAGTGATGCCTGGATTTGCCTCACAGCTACATAAACATGAATGGATTAAACATGGTACCTGTTATGGCAAAGATGCCAATGGATACTTTGCCGATGCAGTAAACTTGGTGCATCAAGTCAACAACTCTTTGTTAGGAAAGTTTTTTACCCAAAATATAGGTAAAAAAATCAGCCTAAAAGAGGTACAACGCCTTGCAGATAAAGCATTTGGACGTGGAGCTGGCAGACGTGTGGCGTTGCAGTGTAAAAAAGGGATGATTACAGAACTCTGGCTCTCTTTGGGGAGTGGAAGCAGTAACCTTGGAGAACTTTTGCAACGTGGCAAACCTATCTATAGCAGATGCAAAGGTGGACGCATAGACAAGGCAGGGTATGGCAGATAAGAGGGACGTCTTAGAGGCACTGAAACACTCCAATGTCTTTCTTACAGGAGGTGCTGGCGTAGGTAAAAGCTATATTACCAATGAAATCATACGTGACTACCGCAACCGTGCCAAACAGGTCGTGGCTCTGGGTTCTACCGGGGTGAGTGCTGTTAATATTGGTGGGTTTACGATACATAGTTTTTTTGTATTTGGTATCTCCTCTAACTTTGAAGAACTTAACCAGAATGACAAACGTGCCAAAAAGCGTTTGATGGATTTAAAGAAAATACTCAAAGCTACCGACCTTATTATTATTGATGAAATCTCTATGGTGAGTGCCGATTTGCTTGATATGATAGCCTATAGACTCAATAACTATGGCTATTTGGGTAAAGTGCTGTTTGTGGGCGACTTTTTTCAACTTCCACCGATACAGAAAAACAGTCGCAATGATGTTTTTGGTAAAAAACTCTACGCCTTTGAATCTATGGCTTGGGAGAGGTTTGACTTGATGGTAATAGAACTTACCGAAATGAAACGTACCACAGATAGTGAATTTACGCATATACTCTCTAAAGTCCGCAGAGGTGAATGTGATGAAGAGGTTATCGCCTATATGACACGTCTTTGGAACAATGAGCAGATGGAAAAAGAGCCAACCTATCTGTATGGTCGTAACCTAGAAGTGGAACAAACTAACCGTGCCAAACTCAATGAACTTCATACAGAAGAGACGATACTTTTTGCCAATGTAGAGATGTTTGGTTCGGTACATGAAAAAAAGCTCTCTAGTTGGAAAAGCATGCTTCCTGTTAGCGAACAACTTACACTGAAAGTGGGTGTACCCATCCTCTTTACCGTAAACAAATGGGGAAAGTTTGTCAATGGTGAGCGAGGGATACTCAGGCAGATAGAAGAGGATTATCTTATTGTTGAAAAAGAGGAGGAGTATGTAAGGGTAGAACGCCACGCGTTTGACCTTGTAGATATGGTGGTCAAAGAGGATGGAGGCGTAGAGACTATTAGTTTGGCTACACTCTCTCAATTTCCCCTCAAACTTGCTTACGCAGTAACCATTCATAAAAGTCAAGGTATGAGTATAGACAACCTTGTCTGTAATGTGGACAATATTTTCGCCCCTAGCCAGTTCTATGTAGCCATCTCACGTGCGATAAACCCAAAGCATTTGAAGTTAGATTTTAACAAGGGTGATTTGACACAGTACTTGCGTAGGGTAGTGAATGTAGATAGTAGGGTTATAGAGTATTACAAAACTATGCTAAAATAACTTTATGAGATATATAAATGTAATTGTGTTTTTTCTACTTTTAGCTCCGCTACATGCAAGAGAGTATTATGTTGCACCTGATGGGAGTGCTGACTTTATACATATACAAGATGCCGCCAATGTTGCACAGGCTGGAGATAGTGTCTATATTAAAGCAGGACGATACAAAGAACGTATTTTTCTTACACACTCTGGTACAGCTACGCAGAATATTATCTTTACACAATTTCAAAATGATAAAGTCATCATTGATGGAAAAGATATCAACTGGAGTGACTCTTGGGGTGGCTTGGTAGATATCTCCAATGTATCGTACATTAAACTCTCTGGCATAGAAGTAGTAAATTCAAACCACGCAGGTGTTTTTTTAGACACTGCCAACCATATAGAGATAGACAATATCAAAACAAACAATACCTTTTCAAGTGGTATAGGGGTATGGTCTAGCCACTATGTGATAATTAAAAACAGTGAAGTAGCCCTTGCGTGTAATGATGGTGGAGAGGAGTGCATTAGTATTGCAGACTCCTCTTCTTATGTTACGGTAGCCAACAATGAAGTACACCATAACGGTGCAGGTACAAACGGAGGAGAAGGGATAGATGTCAAACAAGGCTCCCATGATGTTCTTGTAGTACACAATCATGTGCATCATCTCAACAATCGTATAGGACTCTATGCAGATGCATGGGATGAGCATACGTACAACATACGATTTGATGCTAACCTTGTTCATGACTGTACCAATATGGGTATGGTTGTTGGTAGTGAAATGGGTGGCGTGATAGAGTATGTCTCCTTTATCAATAATATTGTTTATCACAATAACGATGGAGGCATGACCGTAGCAGGATGGGGAGTAGATGGAGACAATACTCTTACGCATCCTGTAAAAAATATTGCCATTATAAACAATACCTTTTATGCCAATAGTGACGGTATCTACATCGCAAACCGTGATGCAAAAGATATCAAGATATATAACAATATCGTTGCTCAAAATGATGATACACAAATCTATATACAATATACCCCTCTTTTGGAAGTAGAGATACGTGCCAATTTGATAGATGGAAAAACAGAAGCGTATGGACAGTATGATGAGGTAGTAGGAGCAGCAGGATTTAAAGATGCAAAAAAGTTTGATTTTCATCTCACCCCCCAATCCAAAGCCCTCAACAGAGGGGTTGCAAACAGCTATGCATACAAAGATTACGGTGGTACCACACGCCCTAAAGATGGTGCATGGGATATTGGTGCGTATGAGTTTAATGCATTAGAGGCATTTGTGCAACGTTTGTACAAAAAGATACTTTTACGTCAAGCAGACAAAGAGGGGTTAGTCTATTGGGTAGATGCTTTAGAAGGATTTTCAAAATCAGGGGCTAACATCGCTAAAGGGTTTATCTTCTCTTCAGAGTTTACACAAAGAGAGCTAGATGATACCGCGTATATAAAGGTACTCTATAGAGCTTTTTTCGATAGAGAGGCAGATGATGAAGGGCTATCTTACTGGTTAAGTCTTTTATCGCAAGCAAAAGATAACAGACAAGCCAGAGCAGACGTGTTAGATGGTTTTTTATACTCTGATGAGTTTCGTCTTCTTGCAAAGCGTTATAGCATACTGGCAAATGCCACACCTGTAGAACTCTTTGTGGGTAGATTTTACAAGCAGATACTTGAAAGAACTCCCGATGAAGAGGGGTTGGCATATTGGAGTAGTAGATTGGAGTTGGGTGAGGTTTCCGCAAAAGAGGTTGCTTTTGGGTTTGTCTTTTCAGATGAATTTATAGAGAAGTATTTAGACAATGCAACATTTCTTACACGACTCTACAGCGCTTTTTTTGCAAGAGAACCTGACCAAGAAGGTTTACGGTACTGGGAAGATGCACTAGACAAAGGCGTCTCAAAACAAGAGGTCTTAAATGGCTTTTTGGGTTCACAAGAGTTTAAAGCACTTGCCAGATTGCACCATATACGTGTTTTATAAAAAGGGTGTTAATTGAATCTATTATCCCAAATTATACAATAAGATTTCCCAAAATACTTTGTAACATAAAACTATGATACAATCTCTCAAAAAGTTTTGTGGAGGGGAATGAGATGAAATTTTACCGTATCTATATAGAGCTCACCAATGTTTGTGGACTTAGGTGTAGTTTTTGTCCTACCAAAGCGTTACCAAACAGAGTAATGGACTTGGTATTTTTTGAGTCCATTATAAAGCAAGCTTGCTCTTATACCAATGAGATAGCCTGCCATGTAGTAGGCGACCCTCTCACCCAGTCTAATTTACATGCATATCTAGATATTATCCATAAGTATAGACTTAAGGCTCTATTGACAACCAGTGGTTATTTCTTAAAAAAGCATAGCCACGAGACACTCTTTCATCCTTGCGTAAAGCAGATAAACATCTCACTCAATAGTTTCAATAAAAACGATACCTCTTTAACTTTTGAACAGTATATTACCCCAATACTAGCTCTTTGTGATACTAAGCTTACACGAAAAGAGGAGCTATTTATCAACCTTCGTGTATGGAATTTAGATGAGCAAATGAGCGAGCGCGCATTTAATGATACCCTATTTAACAAGTTATCTGACAACTTTAATATAGAGTTGTCTCTAGATAATATCTATAGTGAACATCCTAAATCTATACGCTTAGCTTCAAAGATACTTGTACATTTTGACAACTACTTTGAGTGGCCCTCACTAAAGAACCAAAACTACGGAGATGGCACTTGTCAAGGTCTGCAATCACACATTGCCATACTCGCTTCAGGAGAAGTAGTGCCTTGTTGTCTAGATTGTGATGGTATTATGGTACTTGGGGATTTACACCACAGTACACTAAAAGAGATACTCACCTCAAAACGTGCAGAGACTATAGTAGATGGATTTAAAGAGGGTAAAGCCGTTGAAGAGCTTTGCCAGAAGTGCTCTTACAAGAGGAGGTTCAATTAAAGACACCTCTAATAATAGGTGATACCCTTAAGCTTAATTCAATAAAATATACTAAAAGTTTACCCAAAAAGAATCCCGTGAAAATCAAAAAACCTGAAGATGAAAAATATTTTAAAGATATTGTTCTTAACAGCATCCTAGATGAAATTTCTAGCGAAACACATATTGCAAACGCTACACAAAACAATCAAAAAGAACTACCCAGAACGACAGAGCCTACAGAGAAAAAATCTATCTTTAAAAGAGTGTTTTTTACTCTTGTCTCTATAATTTTTCTTGCATTTGTTCTGTTTCTTGTAAACCTCATACAAGAAGTAGTCAACGAGAATACTCCCGCTGATTTGACAATAGAAAAAAACACAACATCTACAAAAGAACATACCACAATACAAGAGGATAGAACAAAAACCTACCGCCAAACACAAAC
>JALVXW010000315.1 GCA_027038155.1 Sulfurovum sp. | reverse complement strand
TCTCTCCGCAACGCATACGCACTGCGTTACTCGGAGTACAAGAGAGTATTCTTTATGACACCAAACACAACAGAAAATTTGCCCTTCCTTCAGATATAACCATTGATGCGGAGAAGATCTATAAGCTTATGGGGGTTAAAGTGAATAAAACGCCTTACAAGGTGTAGTGCCTACTTTTTTTACTGAACCTCGGTATAGTGGGCTTTGTTTGGGGTTGATGGGTGAAGTCAGGAAGTGGAAGCTGGCATGTATGGTATGCTTGATGCAGGTGCAACGGGAGAAGAGGAGTAATAATTTTCTTCCTTCTTCCCTCCTTTTTTTAAACCTCTTTTTTGAGAAGTTTTATCTCTATGTTTTTTTTAACCAAAAAAGTTATTGTTATGCAAGACGATATGCTATTTTGGTATCGATAATATATCTCCTTGTTTAATTTCCCCTCCCTTTATAACTTTTGCAAAAATACCTCTATTGTTTTTAAGTAAACTTGGTACTTTTTTGTCAATAGAAGAGAGATGGTCGCATATAGTGCAGTATTGACTAATTTCTAAAACGGTGTTTCCTATTTGTAGTTGCGTTCCTGGTGAGAGATGGTAAGGGTTATAGTCAATAAGAAGATTTTCTCCTAATGAACCGTAAGGAATGTTTATTTTTTCTTTTTTAACTAAACAATAACTGTCCAATGAAGCAATAAGTATGGAGCGATTTATATTTTTATTGTAAAATTTATCTTCTATTGCCCCTTTGCTATTGATAGATAGAGATTTTTTTTCTAGTCTTTTTTTGCTATTTTGGATAGAAACAAATAGTGCTATTACATTACCTAAGATATCTGCCATGTCTTCTCCATTATACGATATTGTAATCGTATCATAATTAAACTTCAATAAAAAATCTCTACAATAAATAACAATTTTATTTATTATAATAATATATACTATTTATAATAAATAGGAAATAATTGTTACTTAAATTAATTAAATAATTATTTATTTATATAAATAAATCATTTATCTTATTATTTTTATTTTATTTCTATATAATTTAAGAATATGACATTTTGTAACTCTAGCGGTTGCGTCATTTTAAAATAAACCAAGGAGGAACTATGAATAAGAGCATGAATGTGTCTGAAAAAGTTGAATCTACAGCAGAACACTCAAGTAGAAGAGACTTTTTTAGGAAAACAGCAACTTATTCAGTGAGTGCATTAGTCGCAGCAAGCGTTATGGCACCAGTGAAAGTGAAAGCAGAAGATGATCCTGCGATAATGGAGGAGCAACCATGGGCAACAGCATGGGGTAAGCCAGTAACTTATAATCTTTATGGTCAACCTTCTCCTTATGAAAGTAATGTTACCAGAAGAACAACAGAACTTCTGTCTTCGGGAAACATGAAGGCATCTATTGCAGTAACACCAATTCAGGATCTTAGTGGAATTATCACACCTAATGGACTTTTCTTTAATAGATGTCATGGGGGGACACCAGAGATTGATCCAAACAGACATAGGCTTATGATTCATGGTCTTGTAGAAAAGCCATTGGTGCTTACAATGGATCAACTTAAAAAATATCCAAATGTAAGTAGAATTCACTTTATTGAGTGTCCAGCAAATGGTGGACCAGAGTGGAGAAATCCTCAGTTCCCATCTATTCAATTTGCTAAAGGTTTTATGTCGTGTGCAGAGTGGACAGGTGTATATATTAAAGATATCCTAAAAGACCTTGGGCTTAAGCCAGCAGCTAAATGGATGTTGGCCGAAGGTGGAGACAGTTCACATATGGGCAGAACGATACCTATAGATAAGGTGCTTGATGATGCAATGATTGTTTGGGGT
Source organism: Sulfurovum sp. (assembly GCA_027038155.1). Taxonomy (GTDB): domain Bacteria; phylum Campylobacterota; class Campylobacteria; order Campylobacterales; family Sulfurovaceae; genus Sulfurovum. The sequence goes on along the minus strand of JALVXW010000315.1, from coordinate 5,038 downwards.
CAAAATGGTGAAGCATTGAGACCTGAGCAAGGGTATCCAATAAGATTGCTTGTTCCGGGCTGGGAAGGTAATCTCTGTGTAAAATGGTTATCAAGATTAGAGTTTGCATCTGAGCCTTATTACTGCAAAGAAGAGACAGCAAAATATACGGCACTTACAAAGCATGACGGGAAAGCAATTCAACATTTTTATGCAAATGAAGTAAACTCTGTTATTACTTCTCCTTGTCCCGAAAAGCCATGGACGGATCTCAAAAAAGGTGATATTGTAGAAATTGAAGGCCTAGCTTGGTCAGGTATGGGAACGATCGAGGGGGTAGATATCTCTTTTGATGGTGGTAAAAATTGGATAGAGGCGAGTTTAAAAGGCCTTGTTTTGCCTAAGGCATGGACAAGATTTTCATATATCTATCAATATGATGGAAAGCCAATCCTGCTTTCAAGTAGGGCCAGGGATGATGCAGGATATGTACAACCGAGTGTTAAGCAAGAGAGAGATGCCGTAGGTGTTGAAAGTGTATATCATAGAAATGGTATTCATACATGGGAAGTAACAGAAAAAGGGGAGGTGCACAATGTTCAAATCTTATCATAAATTAGTGTCAATGGTTACGATTGTGGCATTGGCTTCAGTTTCTGCTATGGCAACAAGTGATGTATCGCGTACCTATGCAAATGGTAAAAAAGTAATTGATGGAGGTATGACGTATCCTGTGAAAAATGGCAAAACATCTTCATATTATGTCAATACACAAAAAGCATATAAAAATATAAGATTTGGAAGAGTAGCAACAGCCAATGAGATAAAAGCATGGGATATGGATATCATGCCAGATGGAACAGGGCTTCCTGACGGAAAAGGTTCTGTAGAAGAGGGTGATGAAATCTATGAGGCTAAATGTTCTGCTTGTCACTTTGATTTTGGTGCAGGTGGTTCGGGTTATCCTGCATTGCAACAAGGAAATGCTTATGAAATGCAAAAAACATTAAAGCTTCAAAGACTTCATCCAGATGATGATGGCCCAAAACGTAATATTGGTTCATATTGGCCATATGCAAGTACACTTTTTTGGTACATTAAAACAGGTATGCCTCATCCTGCGCCGATGTCTTTAACCGATGATGAAGTGTATGCCTTGGTTGCTTATATTTTATCTATTAATGAAATTCAGATTGATGGTGAAGATCTAGAAGATGAATTTATATTAAGTAAGGAGAATTTTTCAAAAATTGTTATGCCCAATAAAGATGGGTTTATTCCAAAAATTGAAGGAAAAAATGGGTTAGAGAATATACGTAATTTTTATGATAAGCCTAAAAATTTTGGTGGAAATAAGAAGAGGTGTATGAAAAACTGTTTTGACGGTAAACCAAAAGTGGCACGTATTCAGGGTGTGGGTATTAGCGACTATAATCCTCCTATCTCCGAGAAAAAAGAAAAACCTGCAAAAAAAGAAGTTGCTGGTATAAAAAATGTTGCAAAAGATACTTATGAATCTTCATGTGCAGTGTGTCATGGCACAGATGCTATGGGTGCACCGGTATTTGGCGACAAGAAAGCTTGGGCAACAGTACTCAAAAAAGGACTAGATAAAGTATATGAAAATGGAATCCATGGTATTAATGGCATGCCTCCTAAAGGTGGAACATTATTGGAGGATGCGGCATTTAAATCAGTCGTTGACTATATCATAAGTCAATCAAAGTAAAGAGAGTAAAACACTATTTTTACACAACCTATAAATATAATAGTAAGATGGATTAAAGTTCATCTTGCTTTAATTTAAATAAGAAAGGAAATTAAATGAAAAAAAATATTTTGAGTCTTGTTGCGGTAGCAGCATTGACAGTAAGCGCTAGTGCAGCAGATTATAGAGCGGCAAAACCAGATGCATGGACAGCTAAAACTGTGCCTACGGCAATTGGGGCATTATATGGAAAAATTACGCTTGAAGAGAGTGATAAGGTGAAATTGAAAGCTCCAAAAGTAGCAAGCAATGGAGGAGCAATTCCTGTTTCTGTTAAAACAGATATTCCTGCAAAAACGATTGCAGTATTTCAAGATGTAAATCCTGAAGCTACAGTAGCTGTTTTTGAAGTACCAGAGGGAACAAAAGCAGATTTTTCATTTAAAATCAAAATGAAAAAATCAGGTTCAATTACAGCAGTAGTAGAAGGGAAAGATGGTAAGTTTTATTCAAAGAAACTTTCACTAGAAGTTGCACTTGGTGGATGTGAAGGTTAATCCTTCCTGACACTTAAAATAGATAGATAATTTAGATAAAAGGAAAGATAGATGAAAAAATTGATATTAGCACTTGCAGGTATTGCACTTATAGGTACGGTAGCTATGGCCGATACCCCAGTAGTAACCCCCACCAAAGTAAAAATGAAAATTAAAGCAAAAGAAAAAGATGGCTTGGTAAAAGCAAAAGTAGCTATTAGTCATGATATGCTAACGTACGATCAGGCAAAGAAAAAAGGAAAAGTTGCAAATTTTATTGTACATATTACTGGTACGGTAGGAGACAAAGTAGTATATGATGCTTCAACAAGTCAGTTTCTTTCCAAAAACCCATTGATTAAATTTAGATTTGCTGGCAAAAAAGGTGATGAGCTTAAAATTACCTATACACAACTTAAGGGCGAAGTCTTTTATGCAACTAAAAAAATTAAATAAACCATTATGCACCTTTGGTGCATAATGGTTAGAGTAAATTTTAAAGAGAAGATATCTCAAACCAATGGAATACTTCTCTTGTAAGCATTGCTTCTTCTCTTTGCTTAAAGTGGGCAGAGATGTCAAACTCTTTTTTTCCATAGTTTTTTTTATATTCTTCTGTAAATCCAGCATAAATATCTTTTTTCATAGCTGTTATTTTGTATGTAACTCTATCATAGATATTTGTATTTAGTGTGATTTGTGTACGGTTTATTTCGCTAAGATTAATGCTTCCGTAGCGCTCCTCTTTCTCTAAGGCTATATTCATCTCAGCGTAGGCGCGCATAGAGGCAAACATATGTTCAAATTGGGTGAGGGATGCAGAAGAAGAGAGAATAATGGTTGCATCTTCTTGTGTGTATCCCCAGCCACCTTGAATGTCCAGTTCTATATCAAAAGCTACTTTGATGATTTGTTTGAGATTATGGTCGCATTGAAGAGGTGTGAATATGGGCATTTGTTAAAGTCCTGCTTCCTGAATGGCTTCGGTTTGTGCATGTGCAATGAGTGGATCAATCACAAGCTTTAGGTTGCCGTTATTCATGATATCATCTAGTGCATAAAGGGTGAGTCCTATGCGGTGATCTGTGAGTCTATTTTGCGGATAGTTGTAGGTACGTATTTTTTCTGAACGTGAGCCTGATCCAACTTGTAGTTTTCTTTGACTGGAAGTTTCTGCCAGCTGTTTTTCAAGTTCTGCTTCATAGACTCTTGCTTTGAGTACTTTCATTGCTTTGTCACGGTTTTTATGTTGTGATTTTTCATCTTGTATGGAGACAGTAATTCCTGTAGGTATGTGTGTAAGCCTTACAGCAGAGTCAGTAGTATTGACACACTGTCCTCCACAGCCACTGGCACGGAAAACATCCATTCTAATCTCATTAGGTTTAATATCTACTTCAACGTCATCTACTTCAGGGATAACGGCTACGGTAATAGCTGAAGTATGTACACGCCCTTGTGTTTCTGTGTCTGGTACACGCTGCACACGGTGGATACCTGCTTCATACTTGAGTTGAGAGTAGACGCCATCTCCTTTGATAAGCGCAATCACTTCTTTGTATCCACCTGCAGTACCGTCACTGGTACTCATAAGTTCTATTTTCCATGCTAGTTGCTCTGCATAACGTGTGTACATGCGAAAGACATCCGCTACAAAAAGTGCTGCTTCATCTCCTCCTGCTCCTGCACGGAGCTCTAGATAAATATTTTTATCATCATTGGGGTCAGATGGAATCATAAGTACTTTAATTTCATCTTCTAGAGTAGGTAGTATTGGTTCAAGTTCCGAGAGTTCTTCTTTTGCAAGGTCGCCCAGTTCAGCATCTCCCAACAGTTCTTTGTTTTCTTCTATAGCTTCAGCAGTCTCAATGTAAAGATTTGCTTTTTCTACCAGTATTGACAGCCCTGATTGTTCTTTACTAAGTTCTGTCATGCGACCAATATCTGAGGCGATATCTGGGGAACTTAAAAGTTCATTGATTTCATTATATCTATCTATAAAAGGTTGTAGTTTTTCTTTAAACATAAGGTTGACTTTGTGTTGGAATGTTTGGAGGTATTATAAGACAACTAGCCTTGAAGGCTAGTTGATGAAGTTAAAATTGAAGAGCTATGCTTCGATTTTATTTACCATTTTATGAAGACGGCTTACTTTTCTAGCAGCAGTTGATTTTTTAAGAAAACCTTTGCTTACGAGTGAATGAATGTTTTTGTTTGCTGTTTTGAATGCTTCTGTCGCGGCAGTTTTATCTGAAGCTTCTACTGCTTCATGTACTGCTTTGGTAATATTTTTGATTCTTGTTCTGTAGTATCTGTTTCTCTCTGCTTTTTTTGCATTGACTAAAATACGTTTTTTTGCTGACTTGTTGTTTGCCATGGTATGTCCTTGTTTTAGGTAATGTGTGTATCACTCTGTGTAAAGTGAAAATAGTTCGCGAATAATACCTAAAATAAGATTAAATATTTATTAATAGCAGATAAAGAGAGATAAAACCCAAACTTCAGCAAAATTGAAGCCAAAATTCAAGAGAGAGAGCTATATATGCTATACTATATCAAACCATATTATCAAAAAGGGATTGAGGATGAAAAAAATAGTGATGTTTTTGATGGTGGGGTTGATGTTTGCTACAATAGTAGTGCGTGTAGCTACAGCAGACACTATTGGGAATGAAAGCAGTGTTACAAGAGATGTAGCAGTGGTAGAAAGTACAGGTACGCTGACACTCACCACTCTTAGCCTAGAGAGCAATGCAACCACTCTCAACAAAGGTGAGAGAGCCCAACTCTCTGTAGTGGCTACCTACTCAGACCA
>JALVXW010000314.1 GCA_027038155.1 Sulfurovum sp. | reverse complement strand
ACTTCTGAAGCCACCAGTGCCTGCATCTGGGCAATATCATTCAGGGTTGCTTTTACGAGCCTAATCACACACGCTCCTCTTTGCCTACTCCAAAGATTGTATCAAGTATCTCACAGTGTACTCTCTCGTGCCCATTTTTTTTAAGATTTGAGAGCATAATAGATCCAGGAAAATCACGTTTGAGTTTGCTACGTTCTTTCTGGTTGAGTTTGTCAATCTTGGTAAAAACAGTCAAATATCTCTGGTCTGGACGAATAAATTCTGAAATATAATGCTCTACATCATCATCTATCTTGGCATGAGGATGGCGTGCATCACGCAGATGAATAAAGAGACGAATAGAGACACGATGGTGTATAAACTCTACCAAATTTTTTTGCCACACCTCTTTGAGACTTTTTGAGACTTTGGCATACCCAAATCCTGGCAAATCCACAAAACGTACAGGATAACTCTGTTCGCCATACACATAGCGTGTCTCAAAAAAATTAATAAGTTGTGTTTTTCCTGGAGTTGCGGAAGATTTTGCAAGGTTTTTTCTCTGTGTCAATCCATTTAAGGTAGAGCTTTTTCCTACATTGGAACGCCCCAAAAAGACCACTTCACTCATGTTCTCAGGGAGTGAATCAGCAATACTCTGTGCAGATTTTATAAAGTCCGCTTCAACAATGCGAGGTACCATCTATTTTCCCGTCTCCAAAGTAAATTTAACAGGTCTGCCATATTTGGCTCCTCCCAGCACTTTGCTGTTTCCTGTTTTCATATCAACTATAATCTTTTCACCTTCGGCAGTACGTTTGTTTGCCAAATCTTTGGTTTTCGCTTTTCCCTCCAATTCATAAATAGATTTTATAGGGTAATATCTAACTATTTTTGCACTCCCTGTATAGTGCCCTTTTTCATTTTCAAACTCAAATTTGGCTTTTCCTTTTGCCTCATATCTCTCTGTTTTGTTATGCTCATTGAGATAGACAATAATCTCATCTGCTGTAATCCAATCTTTCAACTGCTCTACTCTGGCATTTCCCATAAAGTGTATTGCATGATCTAAGTCCTCAGCATGCATTGTATCGGCTGTAATTTCAAGTTTTTCAGCAAATCCATATTGGGTAAATAGAAGAATAAGTGCTAATTTCACATAACGCATTATCAAACCTTTTTTAAGATATTATAACCATAGTTTACTTGTCTTGTGTATAAAGTATGGCATCAACCACAGTAGAAAAGACCTCTTGGGTTTTTGTGTTATACTGTAACGTGTCACCTTTAAAGATTTTTTTATCCCCTTTTACCACAAAGGGTGCAGTAATATCAAGCACTTCGCTCTCTTGATTATACTCTGCTTGTTGTGTCTCATAATGATATCCATTACTATCATCCATCACCACATCGCCCTCAAGGTAGATAATTGCACCTTTATAGGTGCCATGATTGGCCAAAAGTGACTTAATGCTATCGGTTTGATAGCGTACATTCTCTATTGTCAGCACTCCATCATCTCTTACCCCATGGGTACCATACGCTTTTGCCTGAAGTCTTTGGGTATCTACCTCGGTAAATGTTGTATTGTTAAACTCCAGCTCTTTTGTCGAATGTTGCGTATCTTTTTTTGCTCCATCTAAGCGAATAGTGAAGGCACCAAACCCAATCACCACAATAAGCGTAAACAGAAATATCTCTATCTTCAAGCCCATAACTCCAAATATCTCTTCTCCAGCCCCTCTTTGACAATGAGATACTCTATCATCTCTCGGACTGCCCCATCTCCACCTTTTTTACTCAGTATCACTGTAGCAATCTTATCTACATAGGCACTGGCATCACGTGGCACAAAAGAGATTTTGGCAGCTTTGAGCATCTGCAAATCATTCAAATCATCGCCTATGGCTGCTACATTCTCCATACTAAGTTCCAGTTTCTCCAAAAGCCTCTCTAGCACCTCTTTTTTATTCTCTACACCTTGATAAAAGTGCTCTATATGTAACTCTTTTGCACGACGTGCCACAATCTCAGAGCGACGCCCTGTAATAATCGCAACCTGTTTACCAAGCTTTCTCCATGAAGCAATCGCCAAACCATCTTTGACATTAAATGACTTAATCTCATCACCATTTTCACTATAGGTAATGCGAGAATCTGTCATCGTGCCATCAACATCAAGCACAACAAGCTCTATGCTCATAGTACACCTTTGGTACTGGGTATGCCTGCATTTTCATTGGGTGCTACTGCACGGCGTAGTGCTACTGCCAGTGCTTTAAAGGCAGCTTCAATGATGTGGTGTTTGTTTTTACCTCTATTGTAGATAAGGTGTAACGTAAGTGGCAAATTAAAGGCAAATGCCTTAAAAAACTCCTCTACAAGCTCTACATCAAACTCCCCTACCTTCCCACCAATAGGTAGTTCAAATACCAAATATCCACGGTTTGAGAGGTCGATATCACACGTTACAGAGGCTTCATCCATCACCACCGTAGCATTACCAAAACGCTCTATACTCTGCACAGGATAGATGGCTTTGTTGAGTGCCTGACCAATCACAATCGCCACGTCCTCTACGCTATGGTGGTCATCAATATGGGTATCACCTACACACTTTACCTCCATATCTATATGTGCATGTTTGGTAAATGCCTCAAGCATATGGTCATAAAATCCCACACCTGTATGGATATTGGCTTTGCCTGTACCATAAAGGTTTAGTTTTACCTCTATCTGCGTCTCTTTGGTCTCTCTGCATCTCTCTATCATCTTTTTCCTCTCTAATCTCTTACAATCACCGAATCACTGTATCCACGACTATATTTAAAATCTTTAGCCTCTTCTTTTGACTTAAAGCCCATTAAAAACACCCTATAGAGTGGTGCACCACCATAGTTGGCAATATGTTTGATTGTGGCACGATAGTGCGGATAACGCTTTGCCAACATATTTTTGGTCTTTTGGGCACCTGCATAGACCCTAAAGGCACCTACCTGAATACCAAAATTAGACAATACCATACGTTTTACAGGTTTGCTTTTGATCCTGTTTTTAGAAGCAATTTTTCCTGCAAAACCAAGTGCCTCTATGGAGACTTTGGCAATCCCCATCTTATCCAACCCTATCGCTTTACCCGCAGCATAAGAGCAGTCTATAATGCGCCCTTTGACAAAAGGCCCCCTGTCATTAATGCGCACAATGGTACTTTTGCCATTTTGCAAATTGGTCACCCTTACCATCGTATCCATGGGCCAAGTTTTATGTGCAGCCGTGAAACCATGCATATCGTAAACTTCTCCATTACTCGTGTACTTGCCATGAAAATTGGGACCATACCACGAGGAGATACCATACATCTTCTGCCCCACTTCCACATAGGTCGGATGGTAGGTTTTTCCTCTTACCCTATAGGTACGCATCGTGGCTTTTTGACGTGCAGCACTTGTGTGTTTGGTGGCTCCTGGAGTCACTGCCTGTTGTGCACATCCACCCCAAAACAGAACAGATACAACCCCTACACTCACCCATATACTTCTCATACACTATCCTCTTATTCTAAATCATAAAATTATCTCTTTATTTGACTTTATCCTACTTTAAACCCAAATTTTAAACTATCCCATGTTTTTCTTATAGCGCCCTCTACTCTTTCTCTCTATCTTCAAACACCTCTTTGGAGACAGGCACAACCAAGAGTCTGTGAAGTTCCAAAGCACTATCCTCTATATGGTTTACATAGATTAAATCAGCAACATTTGTATGGTATTTTTGAGCAATACGCTCAAGGGTATCGCCCTGCTCTACACGATAGGAGAGAAGATACTCCAAACTCTTTCGAGGCACAAAGAGTGTATCATACTTCAAATAGTATTGGTATATCTTCTTCAAAGGGATGTAGATTTTAGAGGCTCTTCGTGCCTTCTTTCTGTGTGGATTTAATATATCGAGTGTGCTCATATTGACATCAAGTAACTTTGCTACACGACAAAGAGGCACACCCAAAGGGAGCTCCACCTCTACACGCTCTATGTTATCTACAAAATCATAGCTCATCTTTTCTATATGGCTCTTTTGTTCACCTATCATCGCAAGAAGAAGTATCTTTTTAATATAGGCACGTGTCTCTTTGGGTACATACCCAAAATACTCACTGCTCAATACCTCTAAGGCATCACTACCTGCACGCTCTATGGCTCTACTTAGACGCCCCTCTCCACAGTTATATGCCATCATAGCCAAATACCATTTGCCAAACTGCTTATGGAGTTTATGTAGATACTTGATGGCAGCATGTGTAGCACTAAAAGCATCATAACGCTCATCGTAGAGATAATCAACATTCAAATCATACATTTTTGCAGTCTGGGGCATAAACTGCCACAATCCTACAGCTTTTTTAGCAGAGACAGCATCACTTACCAACCCAGACTCTACCATGGCAAGATAGACAAAAAGTTCACTCATCCCCTCTTGTGATAAAAGATTTTTCATCATAGGCAGTATCTCTTTGCCTCTATGTAAAGCATTTTGATAAAAACGTTTCAGATGGGCTTCATTTTTTTGCACAAACCATACAAAATCTTCATTGTTGCGATAAGAGCTCTCTATATCAAATGCACCAAATACATCGTTATAGTTTGGATATTGTTGCTCTATTTCACCGGCACTACCAGAGAGAGTTAGCAAAACAAGCAGTAGCAAGGCTACGCTACATAGATGTTTAAAATACAGCATCAAATCCCAAAAAGCCTCTGAGCATTGTGTGTACTGAGCCTAGCTATCTCTTCACTAGAGAGCGAAGAGAGTGTTGCCATTTTTTCTGCAACCAACGCACAATAGGCAGGTTCATTACGCTCTCCACGGTGAGGGTGTGGTGTCAAATAGGGAGCATCTGTCTCTATAAGTAGCCTCTCTTTGGGGATTTTCGGATAGACATTAACCAGCTTACGTGCATTTTTAAAGGTAAGCACTCCACCAATCCCATAGTAAAAATTCTTTTTAGCCAAAGCAAGCAGTGATTCATCTGCATTAAAACAGTGCAGTACCCCTCCCGCTTCACCTGCATAGGCATCCAAAATCTCCAAACAATCTGCACTGGATTCTCGTATATGCACAATAAGTGGTTTGCCCAATGCCTTAGCCCAAAGTACTTGGTCTATAAAGACCCTCTTTTGAGCCTCTTTCTCTTTGGCTATAGCCTCTTTATCCTCAGGCAATCTAAAGTAGTCCAACCCACATTCGCCTATCGCCACACATTTAGGGTGATGGACAAACTGCTCCAAATAGCTCCTGTCATAACACTCAATATCATAAGGGTGCACCCCTACTGCAAAGTAGATTTCATCATGGTGTTCTGCCAAAAAAACTGCACGCTTAAGCGTCTTGACATCTGCCCCAGGGATAATAAATTTTTCTACCCCTTTTGATTTGGCACGCAAAAGCACCTCTTCTATATCCTCTTCATACCGCATATCATCCAAATGGCAATGTGTGTCTATTATCATCTTGAACCTACAACTTTTTTTGCCATTATAACCAACTTTTCATCTACAATAAGCTATAGTAAGGGTACCTCCACTAAAAGGTGTTACCATGATTCCCTTAATTTTATTGACTATTTTTATCTTGCTTGTGAGTACTGTGATTGTTGTTGAAATACGCAACGAAAGAAAATATCAAGCCTCCAGAAGAGAAGAGAGAGCCAAATATAAAGCGTCAAAAACCCACAAAGAACCATCTCGCATCAAACCTGCAACAGAGACACAGAATCAACTCAAAACACCACAAAAAACATTACCAAAGTGTCACTACCCTGCCTTTAAACACGACAGACTTCTTGAAATGGGGCTTTCTCAGAGTGAAGCCAAAGAGTTTGTAGAGGCTTTTATTGTCCAACTAGAAGAGCAAAGCAGTAGCCTCAACAAAGCGATAAATGATAAAAACAAACAAGAACTAGAGCGTATTACACATATGCTCAAAGGCTCTTCAAGTAATCTGGGTACAGGAGGTATCACCGATTTACTCACAGAGTTTAACACCTACCTAAAAGAGCATAACGACAGTGAGATTATTCAAGCGTATGGAAAGGCGTTTGAAGTCTATACCGAAAAAATAAAAAATCAATACGCTTAATACTCTAAAGAGGCTCTAAGTTTTTTGGCAAACTCTATCGCTTCAGACGTAGGGTTCTCCCCTGCGATAATACGTGATATCTCATCTACTCTCCCCTCTTCACTCAGCTCTACAACTTCACTTTTGGCACTATCTTTGGTCACCACAAAGTGTTGATGTGCCTGTGCCGAGAGGTGTGGCTGGTGAGAGATAGCAAATATTTGATAGACTGATGAAAGCTTTGTAATCATTGAGGCAATAGCAATAGACTCATCGCCACTCACATTGGCATCTATCTCATCGAGTATCAATACTCCCTGCCCTTTACCCTCTTGAATAGTAGATGCCATAAGTGCCAAACGCACACGGTTGAACTCTCCTCCACTCAATGTGGCAGCCTCAGAAGCACCAAGCAATATATCTACTCTGTCTGTCCCAAAAATATTTAACGCACTTTGCATAAAACAAAAAGAGAGAGCAGGAAGCTTCAACGCGGTCAAATACCCCTCTACAATCTTCTCTAATCTTTTAGCTTCACCCTTACGTGCTTTTGAAATCTGCTGAGAGAGGACAAAGAGTTCATTCTGCTCCATCTGCAAAAAATCCTCCAGCATACTCTTGTCTTTTTCTATATTTTCGTACCCTGCAAGCTCTTTTTTCTTTCTCTCTTTGTACGCTAAAGCCTCCTCTATACTCCCATAGCGTTGCTCCAGTGCTGTAATACTAGAGAGTCTATCCAGTATCTCTTCTACATCCATCTCTTCAAGTTCACTGGCTAAGTGTTCTGTCTCTTCAAAGTCTGTACGCACTTGATTCATCGCATCGGTAAACAAAGAGGCATCTTTGTCTAACAACCGATAGACCTCCTCTACTGCACCCTCTGCCTCAAAAATCACCATAGCCCTATGGAGTGCATCTTT
>JALVXW010000313.1:2149-7021 GCA_027038155.1 Sulfurovum sp. | reverse complement strand
CCTTTTTTTTACGCAACCTACAGCACTGCAAGCAGCAGAGAGCTTTGAAGATGCAACTGCTACGATGATGATGCATACGCTGCAGACGCTTCCTAAAAAGAGTTTTTTACGTAAGCTCTATAGTGAACTTCTGTTTGTACCTGTATGGGTGCAGGAGAGAAATCCTTCCGCTTTAAGCCAAGAGCTCTTTAGGCATATTTTGGAAGATAAAACACTCTCTGTATCTTCTAGGCTTAAACAAGATGCCAATATGCTAAAAAAGAGCGTGGAGAGTCTCTACAGGGACGATACTTCGCTTGTAGAGAAACTGCAACTGGAGTTTAGAATCTCTCAGCTCTATAAGGGCTATGCCGACTACCTGCTCTATGGAAGCATTAACTGGGGTGCCTTTGGGGGACGATTGTATAATTTGCGAGCAAAAGAGATTAAGGCAGCGTGGGTGACATATAAGCCCAACGATACACCTGTCTCTTTGTTGTCAGATGCAGTAATGGGCGGCAGTCTGGAAGCAGCCTTTGACAAGGCAGAACCCAAAGGGTATCACTATGGTGCACTCAAAGAGGCACTCTACCGTTATTTGGAAATTACACGTCAAGGAGGGTGGGACTTTTTACACTTTAAGGGGTTATTGAAGCCTGGAAAATCTTATCGTAGTATTCCTGCACTAAGAGAGAGGCTAAAAATAGAGGGTGATTATGTGGGGTGTGGTACCGAGGAGAGCAGACGCTATGATGGCTGTTTGAAAAAAGCGGTGATAGCGTTTCAGAGACGTCATGGGCTTTTGGCAAAAGGCATTGTAGGAAAAGCCACACGAAAAGCACTCAATGTGCCTGTAGAAAAACGTATTGAACAGATTCGTCTTAACCTTGATCGTATCAAGTGGCTACATCAGCGTAATGCCAAGCGACATATTATTATCAATATTCCAGCGTTTACCCTCTCGTTTGAAGAGAATCATCTTTTGCGTCAGCGTATGCGTGTGATTACAGGCAAAAGAACCAAACCTACGCCTATTTTTTCCAATAGAGTAAAGACCATTGTCTTAAACCCCTATTGGAATATCCCTAAAAGTATTGTGCAAAAAGAGATGATTCCCAAACTGTTAAAAGATCCAGATGCTCTGGGTAAAAAAGGGATAGAGATACGAAAAGGGTGGGGAGGGCATGCCCCACTTGTGGACCCTGCAACTGTTGATTGGGAGCAGTATCTCGATAGTGAGAAGGTACCGTTTTATTTTGCACAGGTACCAGGCTACAGAAACGCTTTGGGTAAAGTGAAGTTTCTCTTTCCTAACCAGTTTGCAGTCTATATGCATGATACCCCAAATAAAAGACTCTTTAACCGTCAGGTAAGAGCTTTTTCCCATGGGTGCATACGACTACATAAGCCACGAGCGTTGCTGCAAACATTTGCAAGCTTCAATCCTACGCTTAATTTTGAGCAATCTCAAAAGATTTTAAAAAGTAAAAAGAGGGTGGTAGTGCCTCTTGAAGAGCAAGTGCCTGTAGATGTGGTCTATCTTACTGCGTATGTAGATTATGACAACACGCTTCAGTTTAGAGATGATATCTATCGTTACGATAGTATGCAGCTCCAATCGTACAAGAGGTGGTAAGTATGTTCGATTATGCCATTGCACTCACAGGAGGTATCGCCACAGGAAAAAGCAGTGTTGCTAAGCTTTTTAAAGAAGATGGATTTGAAGTGATTGATGCAGATATTATCGCACATGAAGTGCTTGACAAAGAGGCTTCTTGTGTGGCAAAAATGTTTGGCAGCAAGATGATAAATGGAGGAAGAGTAGATAGAAAAGCGTTAGGCAAGGTAGTTTTTTCTGATGCTACTCAGCGTAAACGTCTAGAGGCACTGCTTCACCCTTTGATTTATGAGCAGATTAAGCAAGAAGCAGCTAAGCTAGAGAGAAAAAAGAGACCCTATATTGTAGATATTCCGCTCTTTTTTGAGACCAATCGCTATGCGATTTCTAAAGTGTTGGTGGTCTATGCTCCTGTATCTTTGCAGTTAAAACGGATAGTGTTGCGTGATGGTAGTAGTGCCACAGAGGCACAAAAGCGTATAGAGGCACAAATAGATATAGAAGAGAAAGTCAAAAAAGCAAGCTATGTGATAGAAAATCGTGGTACACTAGAGGCTCTAAAAGAGGAGTATCTACGTGTTAAAAGAGAGATTTTAGGAGATTTTGAATGAGAGTAACCAAATATTCGGCAAATGGGAATGATTTTATCTTTTTTATTGCCCAACAAAAAGCAGACCGTGCGTTGTTGGCTCAAAAGTTATGTCATAGACAAAATGGTGTAGGGGCAGATGGGCTGGTTGTGTTGCTTCCGCATCCTGAGTATGATTTTGAGTGGGAGTTTTATAATGCAGATGGAAGCCATGCCAATATGTGCGGTAATGCTTCACGGGCGGCTGCCCATTTTGCCCATGAAAAGGGTATATCCAAAGAGAATAGAGCAGAGTTTCTTACCGGAGCAGGTGTTATTAGAGCAACGATTAATGGTTTGTATGTTGTCTCAGACATGATCCCTCCACGTATTATCCGTAAAGATATAGAAGAGGATGGTGAAATATGGTGGATGATAGATTCTGGGGTACCACATCTTGTTGCCATAAGAGAGAGCGTAGATAGCTTTGATATAGAGCAGGCAAGAAGATTGCGTCAAAAGTATAACTGTAATGTGAATATATGTTGTGTAGAGAATGATACAATGTATGTACGTACCTATGAGCGTGGGGTAGAGGATGAAACCCTTGCTTGTGGTACAGGAATGGTGGCTGCTTTTATTCGTAACCATGAAGAGAAAAATGTTTCAGATACAATAAAGGTTTTTCCAAAGAGTCAAGATGAACTCTATGTAAGCTACGAAGAAGGCATCTATCGGTTTGGTGGAAAAGTAACCAAAACATTTGTGGCTGAGACATGTATGGAGGGGGTATGAGTATGAAGGTGTTGTGGGTTGTGGTTTTATTGAGTCTAGGAGTGTATGCTGTAGAGTTTGAAGAGGCAGTGGAGGACTATAAACAGGGTGCTTACATTAAGGCATTGAATGCCTTTTATGTATTGGCAAAAGAGGAGAATGCTAAAGCCCAGTACAACTTAGCCCTTATGTATGCCAATGGTCTTGGGGCACAAAAAGATATGGCACAGGCACGTCAATGGTACGAAAAGGCGGCCAAACAGGGCAATGCTTTGGCACAGTATAATTTGGCACACATCTATTATGGGTATGGCAAAAGAGATGTACATGCGTATGAAAAGGCAAAATATTGGTATGAAAAGGCTGTTGCCTCTGGGCTCAAAGAGGCGTACAACAATCTAGGCGTACTCTACCTTGAAGGCAAAGGGGTCAAAGAGGATGAACAAAAAGCATTTGCTCTGTTTGAAAAAGGGGCACAAAAAGGTGATGCTACAGCTTCATTTAATGCAGCACTTCTGTATGCTTGGGGCAAAAAGGTACCACAAGATAAACTAAAAGCCTATGACTATTTGCAAGTAGCGGTAAAAAATGGTAAAATGGTTGCAAGTAAGTACTTAGATAAACTGTGTAAAGAGAGTGCTTGGGTATGTAAAAAGTAATAGGGGAGAGGTGGTGATCACGATTGGACTCGAACCAACGACTTCTTCCATGTCAAGGAAGTACTCTACCAACTGAGTTACGCGATCAAAACTTGCTAGGCAAAAGTATAGCCAAGAGAGACTTAAGGGAACCTCTAACATATTAGAGGTTCCCTTAATTTTTAAATAAAATATGATAAAATTTTTAAGGTTTTAAGAAACGATAGGGAGACTTTGTGAAAGTTGCATCAAATAGGGCAATGTATCTAAGAGAAAAAGCGTATGCAGTCACTAGACTGCTACTTCTTTTTGGTGTCACACTTATAAGTTTTATACTTATCCGTATGTTAGATGCTTCGCACAGGAAAGACTTTGTTTTTCTTGAAATGGTATTGATTGGATTGACTATTTTCTCTTTTGCTTATTATATATTTTTAGGCAAGTTCCCTTTCTCCTTGCTAAGGATACGTAAATTTGTTCTGGTTATTTTAGATATATTGGCACTTACTGTGAGTATTGTTGTCATGGGTCCCACAGGAATCTATCTGTTGCCATTATATATTTTGATTGTTATGGAAAATGGTGTACGTTTTGGACTTGATTATTTCTATTTCAGCGTACTCTCTTCTTCTGTTTCATGGCTATTTCTTATACGCTATTCAGAGTATTGGCATACACATTCCAATACTATCATTGTTTTTGCCATCACTACCTTTTTGATACCATTTATGTATCTCAAACAGTTAGTAAGCATGCACGAAAAGCATGAGATACTGCATGAGACTTTAGAGAATACAGAGATTGAAGCCAACTATGATACCCTAACCAAACTTCCCAACAGAAAACACTACAATAGTTTTATCAAAGAGATAATGAAAGAGAAAGAGTTTTTTGCACTTCTGTTTATTGACTTAAATAAATTTAAAAGTATCAATGATACCTATGGGCACGATGTGGGAGACAGTGTACTCAAAGAGGTTTCCCGTAGGCTCTCCGAGAGCATAGGAGAGGAGGATATGCTTGCACGTTTGGGTGGAGACGAATTTGTGATTATTACACGCAAGAGAAAAGTCTTTTTGCCCAAATTTGTCTCTCAGCTTGAAGAGAGAACAATAGGACCATTTAAAACAGGAAACAATATTGATGTATATATAGAGTTGAGTATAGGAATAGCCTTCTATCCTGATGATAGTAAATCTGAGATTTTCTTGCGTCAATATGCAGATGAGGCGATGTATTGTGCCAAAAAACGAGCAGATACCTATCATGTTTTCTACAAAGAGATTTAATCCCAA
>JALVXW010000313.1:0-2049 GCA_027038155.1 Sulfurovum sp. | reverse complement strand
AATCATCGCCGAACCTATGGGTGCGACTGCAATTTTATGCAAAGCCCACAAATACGAGCATAAAGCAAATTCAAAGAATTCTATTTCGAGATTTGGGCTAATCTTCAGAAAATTCTTGTTAACTTTTTGCTATAATCAGCAAATTTCTAACGCCGACACTGTATGTTGCGTGAATACAAAGGACGCATTTGAGCGAAAATATTATAGGTTATATTGATGAACAGGGCAATATAATAGACACACAAAGTGCAGGTGACAACTGCCAAGCAACCCCTATAGAGTATGATAATTCAGAGGCTTCACTAGAGATTATCCGTCACTCTACGGCACACTTGATGGCACAAGCGATTTCCGAGCTCTACCCTAATGCACAATTTTTTGTGGGGCCTGTGGTAGATGAAGGGTTTTACTATGACTTTAGGGTAGATGAGCAGATAGGCGAAAATGACCTTAAAGCTATCGAAAAGAAAATGAAAGAGCTTATTAAGAAAAAATATACCATAGAGAAGTATGAGATGAGCAAAACAGAAGCTTTAGAGAAGTTTGCTCATGATGATTTAAAACAAAAAGTGATGGAGCGTATTGAAGATGATACCTTATCTGTCTATAAGCAGGGGGACTTTGAAGACCTCTGTCGTGGTCCTCATGTGCCTTCACTTAGATTTTTGCACAACTTTAAACTCACGCGTGTAGCTGGAGCCTATTTGGGAGGGGACGAAAAAGCAGAGATGCTTACCCGTATTTATGGTATCGCTTTTGCAGACAAAGAGAGCCTTAAAGCACATATTACAATGCTCGAAGAGGCAAAAAAGCGTGATCACCGCAAGCTGGGTGCAGAGATGGAGCTCTTTATGTTTAATGAAGAGGCAGGGGCAGGGCTTCCATTTTGGATGCCAAAGGGTGCAAAACTTCGCTACAAACTAGAGAGCATTTTGCACAAAGCACACCTTATGCGTGGGTATGAACCCGTGCGTGGACCAGAAATCCTTAAAGCAGATTTGTGGAGAACCTCGGGACACTACGCCTGTTATGGTGAAAATATGTACCTTACAACAATTGATGAGCAGGAGTATGGGATTAAGCCCATGAATTGTCTGGGGCATATTCAGGTCTTTAAGCAGAGCCCAAAATCGTACCGTGATTTGCCCCTACGCTACTATGAGTATGGAGTCGTACACCGTCATGAGAAGTCAGGTGTACTCCATGGACTGCTTCGTGTACGTGAATTTACCCAAGATGATGCCCATATCTTCTGTGAGCCAGAGCAGATAGCCTCTGAGGTGTTGGAGGTAGTAGAGTTTGTAGATGCTGTCATGAAACTTTTTGGGTTTGACTACACAATGGAAGTGGCCACTAAACCAGAAAAAGCCATTGGTGAAGATGCAGTCTGGGAGATGGCAACACAAGGGCTTAAAGATGCACTTGAAGGCAATAATCTTCCTTATACGATAGATGAGGGCGGAGGAGCCTTTTATGGGCCGAAAATCGATATTAAGATTACTGATGCAATTGGACGTAAATGGCAGTGTGGTACGATACAGGTAGATTTTAACCTGCCTCAGCGTTTTGAGGTAGAGTATGTGGCAGAAGACAACACGCGCAAACAGCCTGTGATGATACACCGTGCTATTTTGGGTTCATTTGAGCGTTTTATTGGGATATTGACTGAACACTATGCAGGAGAGTTCCCTCTCTTCTTGGCACCAGTGCAGGTTATCTTTGTGCCTATTTCTGAGAGTCATGCCGACTACGCCTACGCACTGAAGAGAAGAATGCGTTTAGAGGGTATAGATGCAGAGGTATATGACAAAAACGACAGCCTTAACAAACGTATCCGCAATGCCGAAAAACAGCGTGTACCGTATGTGGTGATTGTGGGTGAAGAAGAGGTTACCCACAATACTGTGGCTATTCGTGACAGACGCAATAAAGAGCAGTATAATCTTACACAAGATGAATTTATGGTAAAATTAACACAACAACTTCAAGAAGGAAAAATTTGAGTAGACAAAACGATAGAAACAACAGAGGAAGAAAAAAGGCTGATGA
>JALVXW010000312.1:19465-27070 GCA_027038155.1 Sulfurovum sp. | reverse complement strand
TTTTAAGTAAAAAATCACTATTATTTCATCTTAAAGATAAATGCCAGAGTGATGGAACGGTATACATAGCGGATTCAAAATCCGCCGCCTCGCGGCTTAGGGGTTCAAATCCCCTCTCTGGTACCATAACCCTCAAAACCCCTAAAATAGGGACTTTTAACATAAATTGTCAGCAAAGTATCAGTGGTATTTATAGCTTTTTACTGACAATTCTACTGACACTTTCAACTCAAAAAAATCATATATAAAATATCTTAATTCACACGAAAACAGTCCGATTTATCCATCCTAATAAAAATTTCTTATTAGCAGGTCTCTTTTTTACAAGAAGAGCATATCTTTTTATTTTCTCAATTTTAAATTCTGATAACAAAAGTTTTTCATCAACTTCATTTAACTTTTTAAGAGTTATTTTTCCGATTGCACCATCTTCTTTTACTTCTAATATTTTCTGAATAAGTTTTGCACTTGTTGAAACTCCCATATTTACCGCTGTATCAAATAAAGCATTTGCTACACTCTGAGACTCTATCGTATCAGCATTTAACTTATTCCAATAATCACGCTGATAAATATATTTTGCTTCATCCATTGTAAGATTTTTTATATCTATATTTGGATAGGATTTTGAAGAGATTCCAAAGTTAGTTTCTCCACCATTATCTGAAGAATCATTAACATAACCACCCTCGTGTTTAAGTGTATTTTCTATTGCTTTATCAAAATCTGCCATTATTTCTTTCCTTCTGAATATGCTTTAACACTCTTTTCTACACTTCTACCAACTACATACCCACCTAAACCAATTTTAAGCAGACTCCACATATCATCAGGTATATTTAACATTGTAGCTTTATCCGTAAACATACTTAAATATGGGTATATGATATAGTTATTAGCGATTATAACTACAAAGACCAACATTGTTATAGGACGCCAATTTTGAGCCAACCAACTACCATTATTCGCTTCGGCTTGAATAATCTTGCTTTGAGATTCTATAATAGCTGTTGAATAGTCATTCATTTGTTTACTCATTTCAAGTTGATACTGTTGTAAACCAGCTTCAAGTTTTGCTTTCTGTTCAGGACTTAAATCTGGTGGGAAGTATGACTTAATCATACTAACACCAGTATTTATAACACTTTCTATTAAATTATCAAACATCGTCTTTCTCCACTTTTAGTAATTTATGTAGTATATTAATAGCTTCATCAAGCTTTCCTGACTGTTCCTTAGATTTTTCAGTTAAAAAACCTAATTCCACATTGATAGTCTGTAACCTTAAGTCAAGTTCATTGTGCGAAACGAATTTTGCTTCAGCTATCTCCATGTCTATGTGATGTGACGCCTCTGTTTGAAGACGAACATTTATAGTATTAAGCTCATCAATTCTTTTAAATTGAGCCGACATTATTTTTTCGGTAGTCTCTTTATATTTCTTATATTCTGTTAAATGAGTATTTAGTTTATCTGTAAGAGCTGTAACTTGCCCTCTAAACAGTCCATAACCGAATACTATTGAACCGAGGGTAAACACGCCCGTTAATATCCAAGTTTCTATGTGCATATTACTCTCCTAAACTTTTCAAACAATGTTTGGCTTGCAACTTTTGAAGCAACCAACAAAGCCATTTAGCCTTGCCTGTTCTGCCAATATGACTACTTATAGTCTCATCCTGTGAACCATTGAAAAATATAACATTACCAAGCTGGTCCAAGACTAATAGTAGTCTCATACCCCAACTTCTCTTTTTTACATCATTCTTGAACTTTGCAATTAACAGTTCATCCTCTTCTTTAGTTCTCATTTTTTTAAAGTCCTATTTTCCCTAAAAGTTCTTTTTCAAATGCTCCTTTGTTTGCAAATACATGAGCAGAAAAAGCAACGAATGCTGTTTTTTTATCAATTACGGTTTGAGCAAAATCATCAAGAGAGCTACCCTCTGCATCAGCTAACACTTTTAAAAATGGTGCGTCATCTATATTACTATGTGACACGCTTGTAACCTATATCTGATTTAAGAGCATATCCAATGTTTAAGCACTCGAAAACATAATCTTCGTAAGCAACTCTTTTGACATCATCTGCAGCTTTTTTAATCAAAGAAAGCTCATCTGAACTATCATATCGAAGTGCTATTTTCTCTTTCACTATCTGTCTAATGCGTTGAAGTTGAGCTGAATTTTCAACAAGAGTTTTAAATTCATCTTGCTCTATTTCAGCACAATTTATCTCATCAGATTGTTGTGCTACAAGGGCATCAATATCAGACTCAACATCAGCTTCAACACTTACAACATCAGCACTATTGAAATGATTTACTTTTACAACATCATCTCCACCTCTAAATTCTAAAACTGTATCTTTAGTTTTTACTTTTGTAAATTTTATAAATTTAAACATTTTTGACTCCTAGTCGGTAATTTATTGAAAATCTCAAATTCAATCAACATTTTCTTATAGTATGGAATGGTTCCTGTACCTTTCGCATGACCAATTAAAGAAATTATTGACTCAACTTTTGACTTTTTTATAGCTTTTTTCATTTTATAAATGCTATGTTTTCTCACAAACTTGATACTCTTCCAAGTTCTGTAACCTACAAAATTAATACCTTTTTTTATTTTTTGTATATGCCAGTGTGACAACTCAAGATTTAAGTTATCTTGAACAAACTTTTCACATTTTACTTTAGCTATTTTTGCCTCATATAATGTAAGACCTATTAATATAAAATCATCAACATACCTCACATAACTTTTAATCTTTAGTTCTCTTTTTATAAAATGGTCCAATGTATTAAGATAGATAAGCGCATATATCTGTGACAATAAGTTTCCAATAGGAATGCCTTTATCACTGTTCATCTCTGCAAACACACACATCATTTCAACAAATCTTCTGTCTTTTATCTTCTTCTCAAAGAGTTTTCGCAAAATGTCTCTATCTATAGAATAAAAAAACTTTCTAATATCCAGTTTCACAAAGTACAACTCTCCATCATAATTACGCATCTCTTTTTGAGTGTACTCACTCGCTTTGTGAGTTCCTCCACCTTTGCGACATGCATACGATGTATCTATAAAACTCTTGTCAAATATTGCATATATCGTTCTATATATTGCATGCTGCACAACTAAGTCTCTAAACGATGGTGCATTAATAAGCCTCTTCTTTGGCTCATACACATAAAACTGTGAGTATGCTCTAGGTCTATACTCTCCACTGTGAAGCTCATCATAAAGTGCTTCAAGTTCTGCACCTAAATTTACTTCAAACTTTAAAGTAGTTCTTTTAACTCTTTTTCCTTTGCGTGCATCTAAAAATGCTGCATAAAGATTTTCTTGTGTAAATGCTTTTCCAAACAAATACCCGATTCGTTTCGATTTAGTCTGATTTTCGACACTGCTACTCAAAAGACTTTCCTCATTTTTGATTTCGGTTTTACCAGGACAACATACCCCTCTTTTTCTAGTATCAACTTTTGTCGTTTCAAGTTTAGAAATAGAGTCACGACCGCCCACATTGTTATTCGAGTTCGTACGGTTATTGTTCAAATTCATAGCGAAAGCACCGGCATTGGACGAGTTGCTCCAATTGCCACCGACAAGACAAGCCATCGGCTCATCATTTTTCATATTGCTATGTTGCCCTATAGTATTCATTATATTTTCCCTGCACCACGAAGCTTGTTTATCCAAGCCCCTATGATTTTCCCTATCTCATCAATAACATTTGAAATAGCTAAAAATCTTTTAGCCGCATCGACTCTTGCATCTTTTTTCCCATCTTTAAAAGTAAAGTAGTCAAGTTCATTTGCAAGATATATCTGCATGCGTAACTTCTGATGCGTAACATCAAGTTCTGTAAGTGATGTCTTTTTATAGTATCTCTTTTGGCACTCAGTTATGAGGTCATAGATACTATATGCGGTATTGCGTATGTTATTTGAGAGTGCATACTTTTCAAATCGTGGAAAATGATTTAAGTAGATATTTAACAACTTCATCATCTCCATAAATTTTCGATTTAAAATCGCTTCCGAATGTACTCCCATTACTTACTCCCGCTCACTATCGTTCACTCACACAAGGTACGAGGCACGACCGCCCACATAGTAACTCGAGTACGTGCGGTAACTGTTCAAATACATAGCGAAAGCACCGGCATAGGCCGAGCCGCCCCAATGGCCACCGACAAGACAAGCCATCTCATTTCTTAGGTATCTATAGAGTCCGTCATTTCCAAACTCAGTAGTACCGCTTCCGCTTGTTCCATCATTATTTGGAATCCCAATGGCAGTTCTTTTATATGTATCACTTGTTCTATCTATGTTCATTCCAAATACTGCATTTGAACTATTTCCTAAGTAAGTCCAACCATCATTTCCATCTACTATACCTGCAAGGCTAATTGCATCATAGATTCCAATGTCATACGCACCTGTTCCTGCTGTTGTACTATCATCTACAATATTTCTAATATCTATACTCTCTTTTAGAATTAAAAAGTCATCAGATTCAAGTGCGGAATCATCTGCCCCACTTGCAGTTAAACAAGTAAAGCCACTTGCAACTTCCCACATGTTCCCATTTAAATCAGCTATACCACACTCTTGTCCATTGTGAGTAGTCTTCGAAAATGGCTCACCACTTCCTGTTAAACCACAATTTTCGTAACCGCTTGGTATGTATGTAACACTGCTATCGTTTACATCATTAAGAGCATTGTGTAAACACCCTTTAGGCATTTTTGGATTAACGTCTATAAACCCACAAGCTACTGTAGTAGTCGAAGCTTTACCATGTGCAAATGCAAGTCTTGCAAGCATAGAATAATGAAATATTGCAGTAAGAACATATTTTGAACCTGCTGTTTTTACTGCCTTATAGAGTCCACCATGTCTATTTGCAGGAGAACCATTTAAATTTGAAATTGGATTATGGTCAGAATTTGTGCTTAGTGGATCTAAGTTTTTCTTAGATGAAAAAATTCCACTTGAATTTACACCACTATATTTATAAAGAAAAATACCATTAATCTCTTTATTTGAATTTATGAAACTTCTATCTATCACAAAACCACTCTGAGGTCTATGGGAAATTTCAAGTGTGTTGCCACTGTATCTATAATAGTGTTTTGGCACATAAACTAGAATAGAACCATTTGTATCTACATAATTACCATAGTTCTCACTTATGATGTTGTCATGTCCAACTAACCCTCTCCAACCACTAGGAATTAAATCAGCAGGACAAGTAGCCACACCAAAACCAAGCTCACCTGGTTGCCCTATTTGATAAATATCCTCTGTAATATCTGTACCATCATTTAGATTCTTTACTGTGCTAGCCGCTAAAGCCAACTTCTGCACACCATCAATTGTAGAGGCATCTGCAGCATTAACTACATCTTCCATTTTTTCGTAAATTTTACTTTTTAAACTCATCTTACATCGCTCCTGTTATTATTAAAATTGAATCCATAGCAATCTTTGCTTGAATCGTCTCTGGATTGTATGTTGCTTCAGTAGGTATCACATAGCTTTTAATCTCTTCTTTTGCTGACACTGCTTCATCTCTTGCTTTAGCTGCTAAAACCTTTGATTCTTTAGACACAGTTGCACTTGATGCTGATGAAGCTGCATACTGCGCAGTTTGATTTTTGTCTTTTGTTATTGATAGTGCTATATCATCAATACTATCAGCCAAATCATTCATCTCATCACTCATTTCATTCATTTCTGGCAAGCGTGTTTCTTCTTCTATAAATCTAATATCTCTATCTCGAGAGTATGTTGACGGATGACTGCGATTTGGAACAGTTGTGTATGGTGTTATTCTTGTATTAATTCTCATTTTTTTCCTTATAAAATAGATTTGTAAGATAAAGAGACTACACTGTAGTCTGCATCAGATATAACTACACTAAATTTATCTAAAAAACCAAAATTTAAAAGATTTTCAAGAGAAGTTTCAGTACTTTCGTCTGCAATAAATAAAATTGGTTTTCCTGCCAATTCTTTACTAGCTCGCCTTATCATTGGAATTTTATTAGTTGGGATTGACACTGAATAATTTTCAACATCAGCGCTATTGTAATAAACAAGTGATCTATTTCCAAAAACATCTGTTTCATCATATTGATAAAATTCTAAATCTATATTTCCATCAAAATTTGTATCTCCTATATAAAAGGATCTTCCAAAAAGCAATCTTCCGCATTTTACAAGCGAACCATCATTATTAATAGAAACATTCAATGTCGCGTCCATATAAATTGGCAAATCATCTCTATATAAAGATGGAGTAAATTCAAATGGAGCAAAATCATAAGTATATGCATCTACAACCATACTTTCATCTTGTAAATTAAAAGTTTTGTTATAAAGTATATTAGAAGTACTATTTTCTACAAGCTCAATTGTTACGCTAATTGCATCCAAATTTAATAGACAAAATGTATCATATCCATGCGATGCTAAAGAAAATGAAATATTGTCCATTCTTTCCGCTTGTGTCTTTGTTTTTCCGTCTAGCATTGCAAAATAATTTGTAGGATTTATCTGTACCCACTTATTTGTTTTTGTTTGCAAATTTTTCTCAAAATCAACTGCTGGACTTAAGTCTGTATTTGTACCGTTTTCTCCTGCATATGCATAAATATAATGCCCATCTCTCGTTATATTTGTGTAATCATATGTTGCACTGCTGTCCCATACTGTTTCATTCTCTTCAATATTGATATATAAATATTCTCTAGACATATTTTGAAGAGTTCTCATGATACAGCCTCTGTCCGCATAGCTTGACCACCTTTAGTGATTCTTCTAAGCAAGCTATTCATATCTTTCATTTCACTTGCTACTACAAAAAGATATTTATCTGTATCAGAGTTACTATTTGTTGCCGATGAGTATGATGTAGAATTAGAACTTAAATCAATACTAGACTTTTTTGAAAGCCTAGCCATTTCCAATGCTCCAAATAATTGAGGATTATCTCGTATCATCCATTTAGGAGCAACCCACTCCTCTTCGTGTACTATGCCAGCTTGTTTGAAGCCTGTGTTGTCTTTTTTTCCAATTCCCAAACCTGTAAAACCGCCATTAGCATAATATTCGTAAGAAGTAGTGCTTCCTGTTTGATGAGTATAATCCCATCCACCTGTCTCCACAATTTGATTTGTTACAATATCATAATGTTCTCCAGATACATATGGATATGAATATCGAACAGTTTCTTTTTTTATAATAAGATTTTTTAATGTTTTTCCACCTGCCATAGTTGCAACTGCATCTGCTGCATCTGTATCAACTTGTCCATTAATTGAAATTCCATCCGAAGACAGAGAAGAAACTTCTTCTGTTGTGAGCCCAGTTGCAGTAGTAACTGCTTCTGTAGCTATTTTTAAATTATCAAGAGATACTGTTCCATTTTTTGTAATATCTTTTATAAAATCAGAAACACTATTTGTCCCAACTAATGATGTATTTAAGGCAAGACCGCTGTTGTTGTAATATTCCTGAGCAGATATATTGCCATCTGTTGCAAGACCGCTGTTGTTGTAATATTCTTGAGCAGATATATTGTTATCTGTTG
>JALVXW010000312.1:0-19365 GCA_027038155.1 Sulfurovum sp. | reverse complement strand
CAAGACCGCTGTTGTTGTAATATTCCTGAGCAGATATATTGTTATCTGTTGCAAGACCGCTGTTGTTGTAATATTCCTGAGCAGATATATTGTTATCTGTTGCAAGACCGCTGTTGTTGTAATATTCCTGAGCAGATATATTGTTATCTGTTGCAAGACCGCTGTTGTTGTAATATTCTTGAGAATCCAAAGAAGTTGGAATTCCATGTAATCCAGCAACTACTACACTTGAATTTCCTAGAAGTGTTTCATTATTTGCATTCACATTTGTAGCAACATTAGAAATTGTTGCCTTTTCCTCATCTGTTAAAACTCCATCAGAAAAAGCTTGATTTATTGTTGATAAGAAATTATTCATCGACTCTAATACATTAACAGTATCTTCGGCAGTATCTTGAAATGTTTTTGCTTGAGAACCTACTGTTGCTTGAGCAAACATATAATCTTGTTGCGAAGAGAAATTTTTCATATCACCTAAATATTTATCTGCTGAATCTATAAAAGTATTGTATGCATCTGTATATTGTTTTCCGATGGTAACATCTAACGGATTATTGATAAGAGCATCTCTTTTTGATGAAGCGTTTGTTAGTGCATCTTCATATGAAAGAGTATTCAATGATGATTTTTGACTAATAGAATCAAGTGATTGCATCGTTGAGTTAATGCTGTTTATAAATGTATCTTGAAACTTAAATATAAACTTATCTAATGATTTTGAAACATCATCTACAGCATCTACAGTTGTGCTTGCTGTATTATTTAGAGAATCAAAACTATCATTTATTGCATTAGTCACTGTATATGTATTGTTGTCGTCGGTTTTTGAATAAAGAGTGTCATTTAGATTTGAAAAATTGTCACTTACATCATCTGTAGTATTTTTTAAATCACCTGTGCTTATATCAATATCATTAAGAGTAGTATCATAATCTTTTAAAGATTGAGTTGCTTTATCTGTTGCTTTCGTTGTTGGAATATCTCCAAAGTCTGTTTTATCATTATTAATAGTCGGTGTATTTTTTATTTTATCATATGCTACATCTATTTTTTTAAGCATGTTGTCTGCAAAAGCTTGACCGCTATTTGCATCTAATAAATCATCCCATGCTTTTCCTAGTTCTTTACTTGTTTGAATAAATACTTTATCTGCCGCATCAGAGTAGCTTTTTAGAAAATCTCCTCCGACATCTATTTTTCCAAGTTTTATGTTTCCAATATTTCCACCATCTCCAACACCAAAGCTAGCCGCTATATCTAATACACTATTTATAGCAGAAATAACACCATTGACTAAGCTCTCAAAACCTTTATTTATGCCATCAATAATATCTTCAAATGTATTTACAATTCCACTTCCTAGTCCAAGAGCCCCTACCATTATCCCATCAAATGCAAGTTCTGCAATTTTTCCAACAACAGTAAAATAATCTCCAAAAGTCTCTAGCGCATCATATGTATATCCGAAAGAAGAAATAATACTTTTTATACCATCAATTACATATTTTGAAAAAGCTGCACTTGATTCAATAGTTTTTCCAAATGCATTTGTTAAATAATCCCCAATGACCGTTACAATAGCTTTTAAATAATCAAAAACACCACTATCCATAAGATTTTTTTCAAATATTGTCCAGTTGTCTTGTAAATTTGAAATCATCCCATTCCATGTTTTAGACTGTGCTTCCATAGCTCCTGCATATTTTGAATTGAAAATAGCAGAAAGTGTACTTTCTATAATTGCACTATTGTTTTCAACAATAGCTTGTCGCATCTCACCACTTGCATTTGTCCATGAGTATTTTATCTGATTTCCCATCTTTGAAGCTCTAATACCATATTCTTTTAGTCTCTCGTTTTCTCCAACAACTGCATCAGCCATCGCTTCCACGCTTTGCTGAATATCTTTGCCCATCGCTGCACTTGTATCACCGAGTGTTCTTAAAAGCCCATCTGTAGGATCTAATCCATAACTTTTTAAACTAATAAAGCTTGAAGTTACTTTATCTATATTAAAAGGAGTTTTAGAAGCGAAGTCAGATATCCACTTCATAGACTGTTCTGCTGCTTGCGAACTCCCTGTAAGTGTTTTTAGAGTAGCATCAAATTGTTCAAACTGCGCAGCAACTTTTACCATCGCTTTTGCTTGTTCAAAAACTAGTTCCATACCTTTTACAGCGGTTTCAACAGTTACATATGCGGCAGCCAAACCTAAAACAGATTTTTGCATATTTCCTACTGTCTTTTGCATATATTTTTGTGCTTTTTCAGTCTGCTTAATGAGCTTTGATGTATCTGCTTTAATATCTATCATTACAGTTCCAATTGTATTTGACATATTTATTACTCCATTGCTTTTAATATATAATCATTAAGTTTAGACTTACTCATTTTCTTACGCGTATGTTTTTTTCCAGAAATAATGAAATCTTTTGTCTCAAACTGTTTTTTAGAACTACTAGCATGTATTTTAGAGATTACTGCTAATTGATACTCATTTCTATCTACATGAAGTGGATAATATGATAAATATTCTGCCCACTCACGCAGTTCACTCTCACTCATAGAATTTTCTAGTTCATAAACTGTTCTTCCTAGAGCTAAAGCTATTTTAAAAAGGAACTCTCGCCCTTCTACTTTTTTGGTTCATCAAATTCTTGAATTGCATTAAAAACTTCAATTATAAAATCGTTAGCATTTTCACTAAGATGCGATATTTCTCTTGTTGAAAGCTTTGGTTTTGTTAAACCGTAGCTCACACCTATAAGTGCTGCTTTGTTATATCGAGTCACTTCTATTTCCATATTTTTACCAGCTTTTTGAATTTTTGCATCACCAAAAAGCACTTCATTAACTTCTTGTCTTTGTGCAATAGTAAGACGTTTTATTTCTACTTCTGCATCAACTGATTCCAAAGCAACAGTTTTAGTTCCAAGTCCAAATTTAGTAAGTAGTTCTTCTTTATCTAACATCTTATGCTGCTCCTTTAGTAGTTGGCGCACCTGCCCAATCCATTGTAAAAGACGAAACAATCGAGTTGCTATCATTATCTGGTTTGTAAGAAATTATTTTTGCATTACCAGATATAGTAGTTCCATTTGTACCACCATCTGGCATATTATCAAACACCAATTCAAGTGCTACTGTATTATTATCATCATACTCACTCACTGCAACGGCATGAAACTCATCAGCAGTCTCACTATATGGTAAAGAGAAACTCAGAGTTTCATACTCTTTTGTTCCAACTGCCAAAAGTGTTTTATTGTTCAAACATTTCTTTTTATTAGAACTTCTGCTGCTGCCAAGCCCACTAAGATCAAAAATACATTGCGTACTCACTTTAGTTCCACCTATTGGTGTAATACTCAATGTAACATTCTCAAAACCCTGTAATTCATCTGCCATAATATCTTTCCTTATATTTTAAATTTAAAATCCAACATATCTCTGTATAGTTTTGTATCTTCCTCATAATTATCCATAGATGAAAGATTATGAGGCTTATATTCAAAATTATATAGAGCTGTTTTTATTTCGTTTTTTATCATCTTGACTTCGCTATAGCTAAAGCTATATATATCAATCTGAAACCTAATAATATTTCCTACAACACAGCCTAAAGTTTCTACATCAGAATCATTTACAACACCATAAACAACGGCTGGTTTTTTACAATCTTGCGGCATCAATTTAGGATAAATTCTTCCACTTAATATAGGTATTTTATCTTTTATATATGTGTATAATTTTTCTTCAATCATAATTTAGCCACTACTTTTGAAAGTCTTTTTGCCATATATTTTCTAGTCTCGTTTATAGCTTCTTCACCTTTGTTTTCAAAGGCAGGTCGCATATATGGATGTGCTGCCATTGCGGACCACCCATGCTCAATAGCATATGGACTTCTACCTACTTCTACAATATTTCCATAGTTGTAGTGCTTTTTACCATGACGCTCTTCTAGTGTCCAAATACGTTTAGTTATTGGAGCTACAACAAACCACAAAATATCTTTATCTTTGCTCCTTTTTTTTCTTACTCCAATAGATTTTGCAAGCATATGTGATTTCTTTGGAACATTTTTTCTTGCTTCATCTGCAACAAGTTTTGCACCAGCTCTTATAGCTCCTGTCAAAATACTATTTTGAACTTTAGCAGGAAACTTATTGAGTTTTTTTAGCAACTCTTTCATTCCATAAATTTTCACATCAATAATTTCTTTACTCATTTACACAACCTCAGTACACATAAGCTGTAAAGTTTTATGTGCTTCACGAATATCTAAAACGCTCTCTATGCTAAACTCACGAGATCCATACATCGCACGCATCTTCGGCTTGATGTCTTTTAAATATCTCACTTCTATTTTATGTGTGACTTCCGCTTGAATTCCTGCTTTAAAAAACTCTTTTGCACTTACCGGAGTTATGGAAGCATAAGCCGTTTTAAAATCACTCCACCCTTTAACAACTTCTCCAAAGTCATTCTGTGTTTCAGAATATGTTTGGATGATTATTTTATGCTTTAAGTTTCCACTTCTCATTACAAACGCCCTACTCTGTATTTAGATATGAGAAAATCATTGTAGTCGCTGTTTAGGTCTGATGTAATAGTTCCTATAACAATCTCTTCACGATTTTCATACATCGTTGCAATGCGCATCAATATCCACTGCCTCAGTGGTGCGGGTAATGTTACATACCCTGCTCTGTAACTAACTTTGAGTGGATGAAAAGTGCCTATATTTAAATTGAAATTTGCATTTAACTTTATCTGCGCAGGTTCTCTTTTGTCATTCACTAGAAAATATGCTGCACTCAGTGTCTCGTACTGGCTGGAATTCTCTGAATAGTACTCAATGCTATCTACTGCAATGAGCGGTGACTTTGGAAGCTCAAAAATTCCTTTTGCCTCAGTAAGGTAAAAAACAGTAGCTGTCTCTTCCAGGTATCGAGATGTTATCTCCTCTGCTTGAGCCTGTGCAACATCTATAATATTTTGAATGTACGCATCATCATACGACTCCAACACTCTTAAATGTGCTTTGGCTTCAAGCAAAGTAACAACACTCATTTACTCACCCTCACCTTTTTTTAGCGCTTCACCTTGCATCTTCTCATCTACAAACGCAGTGATCTCTTCATCACTTAAGATTATTCCCTCAATCTCAGCCACTTTGAGTGCTACTTTTGCATACAGCTCACGAAGCTCAAGTTCAAGTGTCTCTTTTTTAAGAGCTGCGTTTAACTCAGCTTCTTTTTTTGCATCTGCATCACTTTGTTCTTTTTGCTTTGCAAGAGCTGCTTCATACGCTTTTTTTACAACCGGTTCAGCCTGACCTTTTTTTATAAGAATCAACGCTTCTTTTAGAGACAGGTCAATCTTATCACCAGGAACACAACTCCCATCGACGCCACTGCGACCGGTAAGGAGTTTAACTTTTAGTTTGCTCATAATTTAGCCTTTTATGCTGCCATTTGTAGGTAGTTAATAGCTTCAGAAACAACAAGTTTTCCATCAACACGTTTGTCGATTCTAAATCCAACTTGACCAGCATCTGCATACTTCTCATCAAGACGTTTCATTGTCATAATAGTTCTGTCTTTAATGAAGTAATAAGAAAAGTCACCAAACACGATAGGTTTTGTAGCAGAACCAATGTCAGGCATATTTTTATTAATAACAATAAGACGGCCAAGAAGTGTTGATGGGGCACCAGATAAACCTTTGTTTACAAGATAGTCACCGTTACCATCTTTGAGTTTCATAAGTTTTACAAGTGTATTGCGGTTCATCATCCAAGTACCGTTTGCAGCATAGTCTTCATCCAGACTTCCCCAAAGGTCAATGATATCATCAGCAGTAATAGCATCGTTTGCCGCAGTAGTCACACCAAGTGTTGCATCTACCAAGAACCCTGTAGGTTTCAAGTTACCATCACCATTAACAAACGCAGCCTCTTCAGCTTTTACTGTTGACTTTGTAAACTTCATTGAGATGTATCCTTCAATACTTGTAAAGCTGTCGTTTAACAACTCTTCATTTACTTTAATGATACGACCTGTTTTATAAGCTCCCATAACTACTTGAGAAACAGTAGGGTCACTCTCTGGATAAGTCCCTGCTTCATCAATCCATCCGTTTGCACCATCAATTCCCTCTACAGGAATATTTTCAGTTGAACTTGAAGTACTTACAGTTGCAATATTACGCACATACGACTTTTCAGCTAATTTCTCAATGATGGTCGTTTGGAACTCTTCAGGTACTAAATACCCACCTTTGTCAGCGACACCAGTACCAAGCGCACGAGTTTGTTCAGGTGTTAGAGGCTTACGGGTTTGTGAAGCCCAAAATGCATCACGATAAGCCTCTTTTTTATCTCCACCATCACCTGGAGTACCATCATTTTGACCAATAGGCTCACCATGTGCAAGTGGTGCACGCTGTACTTGTCCTAAAAAGCTTTGGCGCTCTTGTTCTTTTTTCAGACGCGCTTCTACTGTTTGCATTTGTGAACGAGTTGCATCGAAATCAGCTTCAAACTGATCATAATCAGCACTTTGTGCTTCATCGAGTCCATCAGGATTCTCGTTTAACATTGTCGTCATACGACCTTGGATCTGTGCAAGTTTTGCACGCAGTTTTTCTAGTTGATTTTTCATCTATATTTCCTTTAGTTTGAGATTAAATCTTCTACGAAGCACTTCTGTATTTCGCAGCTCTTTTGCAGGCTCTTTGTGTTGCCCTGTCTGACGACCCATTGTCGCACCTTTATCAAAACCTTTCCACACAGCAGAGAGCTCCACTATGGTGTAGTCAGTAACCAACACATGATCCGGTTCATCTTTTTTACTTGTGACAATGATGTCATTAACGTAGTACCCGACACTTACATCTGTAAGTATTCTGTCTTGATACTTTTGAAAAACACGCGAGGCATCATCATCGTTTCCAAAAACAACATCAGCGACGATGCGTTTGTCTTCAACTCGTGGATTTTCTATGCGCCCTATGGCGGTATCGACTGCTTGACGATGGTCTTTGAAAAATGTTTTAAGCTCATCAAGACGCGCACCGTTCGGGTCAAGTTCTTCAATATATACTTCATCGTTCCACCAGTCATATCGCTCTCCTGCATTCTCTGTGCTTACAAGTACAAATGGAATAGTTCTGTTTTCAATGTCTATAACAGAAGTATTTGCTCCGGATGTTCCAGAGCGCGAACATACTCCACGGCCACAAAAGCGGTTCATCTTGCCGACTTCGTTCATGCGTGCAATGATTTCTGCTTTGCTTCTAGTTTTTAGTGCCATTGGCATCTCCTTGTTGTCCGTAATTTAAAGGTACTATCATCTCATCAAGTCCATCTATAGGGTTTAAATCTTCAAGCTCTCTCGCTTCATTTCTACTCATCCAGCACCCTTTTGTAATAGCACTTTCATACGCCGTGTATCTGCTGCTTACATCTCCACGTAAAAGAGCTGCTAAAGAGAACTTCATATACATACTCTTTTTCTCAAGTGGTGTAAGGAGTTTCTTTTTAAGCTCCTTCTCGATGCGTACTGCCCACGGCGTGACTGCATCTGTGACAAATTTTATAGACTGATGTTCTATGTTTGAAAATGTCGCTTTATCAAGCTCATTTATCATGTGAAGTGGTACGCGAAAGATGGAGGCTATTTCTGCTTTGGTAAATTTACGGCTCTCAATGTACTGCCCATCTTTGTTTGAGATAGTTACTGGCTTAAATTCAAAACCATCTTCTAAGATAAGCGGACGGCCTGCGTTCATCACGCCTGTATATGCCTCTTTAAAACTCTCTTTAAATCGTTTAAACGCAGTGTCACTCATAGAAGTAACACCTTTACCGCTCACGACACCGCTAGGAGTTGCACCATTTTTAAAAAGTGTACTGCCAAACTCTTCCATAGCAATAGATGCGCCGATGGTATGGCGATTGTAAGCGATAGGAGAGAGACCGATGATGCCATCAAGGCTCAGACCTTTAAAGTGCAGCATTTCACTTGCTTCGAGTGCTACTTTGCCATAGATTTTACTTGTGTAAAAGTAAGCTATAGCACCACTATCAAGTCGCACGACTTCAACACGCTGATAATCAAGCGGATAAACAGCAGTAACTTTGCCGGCATTGTTTCTTATGATCTGTGAGTAGTGATTACCACGCAATGTAAGTTCAAGCATAACAAGCTGCCAGTAAGTAAAAGATGTCATGTCATCGTTTGGCTCATCGAGCAGGAGTTGATACAGAGCATGTGATTTTGCTTTATTTTTAATGTTTTTTTTATTTTTTGTCTCTGTTTTGTAAAGAAAAAGCGGGAGTGCAGCAAGTGACTCACTCAAAATATTGACACATCCATAGACTGCCGTGTGTTGGAGCGCTTTATCTACTGTGACATTGACACCGGCGTGAGATGTTTGAGAGAACATTGAGCTAAACCACTCAGTAGGAGAGGACAAAGTAGAGCTGTCACGAGCCATCATACGAGATACTAAACTCATTTCTTAGCCTCTTTTTTAGTTTCCTTGTCACGAAGTGCATCTAAAAAGAGCCCAAACATCACGAAACTATGCACTACAAGTGCGATAGAATAGGCATAGTGTGCCAAATGTGGAAATGAGAGAGCAACACCAAAGCTAACTGCTCCAAAAAGTGCTGCAAAGAAAAAATAAAGTGCTATGATATATTTAAAAATTTCCATAAGAGAAATCTACATCAAAAAAAAGAAAATATTGAAAAAGCTTGCGAATATGCAAGCTTGTTGTGAAATTTATGTATTTTAAACGGTCCTAACGCCTCTGCTTTCATAAACACTTTCTTCTTCAGGCTCATACGCTATAGTTCTTGCAAGTGTGTTGATTATCGCTGCAACACCGTCAATTTTTCTATTTTGGTTCGTCTTATCTGGCTTAATGTTGCCGGCAGCATCTGAGAGTATGCTCAAGTTTGAAAGCATCCACTTCGTAACTGGGTTTTTATCGTGTAAGAGTTTTTTTGTCCGTACCAGATCACGAAAGTTGAATGTAGGCTCACTGATAGTCAAGTACCCTTGCCTAATCTGCACGCAGTTCTCAAATCCACTCTCGCTCTCTATCTTTTTAATAAGTGTTGCAGCACGATACGGGTCATAACATATCTCATCTACACCATTATTTATTCTTTCTATGGTATCTAACGCAATGTAATCAAGGTCAATGGTCGCACCAGGTGTTGCAGTGATGTAGCCTTGTAATACCCACTTCTCCAAAGATACACGAAGTTCACGCGCTCGTGCTGAAACATTGTCATTTGGAATATAATAGTGCTGCGTTGTGTAAAAAGTACCATCTGGCATCATGTATGTTGTAGCTGTTGCCGTAAAGTCATCACTTCGTGAGAGGTCCACACCAAGAAATACAGCTTCTGCATCAGAAGTATCAAACGCATCAACACCACACGCTTCCCATTCGCTAAACTGCACAAAAGATTCAGAAGCATTTACCCATCTGTTTAAGTCTTTAACTAGAAAATTGTTAAGTGTTTCACTTCGCTCTTTGGCTTGTTTTGCCTGTTTACGCATATAGTCATAGCTTTTTGATACGCCGAGATTAGGATTTGCTTTGTGCCATACGCTCTCATCAAATGGATCATCATCTTTATCAAGCTGGCACACAAAAGCGAAGTAGCTGTCATCTTCTATGACACCATCAAGAACCTTTGTAGCGTACTCATACTCTTGATACCCGACTGATGCCGTATCAAACCCTGCAGTAGTGATATAAAACATCATTGGCTGTACCCTCGCACTTTGAGAAGATTCAACAACTTCTATCATGCTTCTATCGGGATGCGCGTGTATCTCATCGCCTATAGCAAATCCGATGTTGAGCCCATCTTCAGTCTTTGAATCACGGCCAAGCGGTTTGATAGTTGTATCTGTAGGATTTACAATCAAAGTCGAGTATGCCTCGGTGCATTTTTTTGACAACTCTTTGTTTGAGTCTATCATTTTCTTGCATCCTTTCCAGACAATCTTAGCCTGATCCTTTTTTGTAGCAAAAGAGACTATCTGATTTCCTTTTTCAATAGTCAAAATAGATTCTGCTATGCCTATCGCAGATGCAAGCAAACTCTTACCACCCTTACGAGTAATAAAATAAAATGAAGTATTAAATCTCCGAACCCAATGCACTTTTCCATTTTTTAACAATGGATTAGCATCTTTATCAAGCCTTTTTTTTTGCCATCCAAAATTAATCACTATCGCTTTTTTCTGCCACTCTTCAAGGATTATACGCTCCCCTGCTTTCTCTCCCTCAAAATGCTTTAGCTTCTCTATTATAACAACATAAGCAAGACCTAGTTTTTTATTGAAATGGATATCAGAACGCTTACCGGATGCAACATCA
This sequence comes from Sulfurovum sp., assembly GCA_027038155.1. Lineage (GTDB taxonomy): Bacteria > Campylobacterota > Campylobacteria > Campylobacterales > Sulfurovaceae > Sulfurovum. Next base: position 8,952 of record JALVXW010000312.1, on the reverse strand, counting down.
TCTAAATCATTTTGGTGTCGTTGCCATGTTTTTTCAAAGTACGGTATACGGTTAGCCTCTTTTTTCTCAGACATCAACATCACACTCTAGCAAATCTTGAGCAATATCAAATAATGAAGCCTCTTCCGTGTCGGACTTCGTCGAGAGGCTCAAACGTTTACGAGAAGCCACACTAAGACCAAGTTGACCTGCAATCTTTGTAAAAGTGTTCTCATACATCTTTGCAAGATTCTCATATGGAGATATATAAAGGCTTCCTTTTGCAGACATTACAGTTGAGCCCTCTTCCTGGATGATTTTCTGTGCTTCTATCCATTTTTCATAGTTCAAAGCAAACGCAGCGACAAGAGGTTCATCTAATGGAGAGTAGTTAGATCCTAAAATATCTTTCACTTCTTCAATTTTACGAATCGCTACACGCCCAAGTATGCCTTTTTTTCCAACAAGAGCTTTATCTGTAATGACTGCATCAATATCTACACGGGACCAGTTCTCTTTTTTTGCCCGTCGCTGAATTGCACCATGAGTTATATCATTTCTGCGTGCAATCTCACGTACTGGCATATCTGTACCCTCATACTCTTCACGAATATTTTCCCAATCAATCCCTTTTGCCATTCTAAAAACTCCTCTCGTTTAAGTTTCGCGACAAAAGAAAGAAACCTTAAAAAATACGCCTATTTTAAACAAAAATAGCCACCCCCACAAAAACAGAGTTTGTAAAAAGAAGGGAGGGGTGTCGACTGTGACGGCTCTTGATATGTAGAGATTTGAGGGCCCCCTCCCATTATAACTTTGGTTCATAGCTTGTTCCTTGTCTGTATTCAGGAGGCAACTCCTCTCCTCGCTTGACAATTTCAGTCTTTAGTCTGTGATGATGTTCACACAAAGGTTTTAGGTTTGATAAGTCGTATGCTAATGGGTCATTGACTCCAAATGGTAGCTGTCTAAGCTCCTTAATATGGTCAACAACGGTTGCTTTCTCTCCACAAAAGCATAAAGGATTGAGTTGCATTACGAGCTTTCTTGTCTCTCTCCATCTGTGCTGAGAGTAAAAAGCTCTAAACTCATCACTATGTCTTTGGTTATACTCTTTGTTGCGTTTAAATTTCACTTCTCGCTTATGTGCAGGGCAATATCTCTCACTCATTGGTATGAGAGTATTGCATCCAAGTTGATTACATATCTTCTTTGGCATAATTAATCTCCTTGTGTCCTACTCCAAAAAATAGCCAATCAGTACTTACTTTGTACTCAACACAGAAGCTTGTGAGGTTATCATACGGCACAAGGTTACGTGACTTCTTAGCTGCCAAGTTGTCAGGAGCATATCCAAGCTCGTATGCTATGTTCTTATCAAGCACTTTATCTTCGTACTTTTCACTTAGTATATCTCTCATTCTTTCAACTATTTCAACCATGTTTGCCATATCTCAACCTTTGTGTGTATTTAATTCATCTTCAAAACAATAGTGCTATTAAGTACACCATCTATGAAATATTTTTGAGTCATTCTCATCATCTTCTTTGTAGCTGTTATGTTGAGTAGCTCTTCATTTAAGTCATAGGTCCCTATAAACTCATTGTGAACGGATATGGTCTCATAATCGTTCTTACTCTCATACTTGAAGAAGTTAGTAACCCAAGTATTAAAAGCACTTTCCCAGTTCACGAACTTTGAACCTTTGGCCATGTGATGATCTCTAAAAGCTTCGTAAGTTTGAATAGGGCATTTAATGCCAGAGCCCGCTGCTTTTAAAATTGCATATGCTTTTAAGTCTGCATCGCTTTTAGGAAAAGAGGTTTTTATTTTTTTATATTTTTTATTCTCTGGAGTAGTCTCTGTCAAAGATTTTACTATAATAGTTTCCCCCATTGGTGGAGTACAGTTTCCCCCATTGGTGAAAACTTGTTTCCCCGTTTGGTTGTTACTTGTTTCCCCACTTTCACTAAAAGAATTAAGAGAATTTTCAAAGATTTCCCAATCAATTTCATAGTAAGTTTTTGCAGGAATCCCCTCTCTCGAAACTGTAATAAAATCTAAATTTTTAATGAGTTTTTTTGCATTTTCAATCTCTTTTTTAGTAAGTAAAGTCTCTTCCATAATCTCTTTATCTGTCTTGAAAATCTTATCTTTTTTGCTGAACCAGTACATAAGTTGAGAGAGTAATATTCCACCTGTTGTGGAGCCTGTTAGTTGTCTATAAACTGGGTAGTATGCTATTGGTCTTTGGTGTAAACTTTTTAATATTTGTGAACTCATTTATTATCCTATTATTGCCATATCAAATGTCTCGTTGAAGTTTTGTTGTGGCGGTTGTTGCTGCGTTTGATATTGGTTAGTATTATGCTGCGGAATAGTCGTATATTCCGTCTCTACAACACGCATATCTGTAAACTTCATCTCTTGCGTATCCAACCAGAGCTTTATTGGTTCGTGCTCTACTTCTTGCCGGTTCTTACTTACTTTTAACTCCACTGCATTGTCGTTATCTTTTGAGCGGTACATCATCAGCTGCATATCTGCTTCATAGTCACTCAGTCCAGAACCATAACTGCTCATAGATCCCTCTTTAATGTCGTTTTTACTTAACTGCACGATCATTATAAGAACGATGCCTGTCTCTTGCACTACTGCGTTTAGTATTGCATCTATATCACCTTTTCTGTCACTGTCACTAGACCCTTGAAAAGTTTTATGAGTGAGTTTCATTTTAGAGTCAATGAGCACAAAGCGTATATTGTTCTTGCGGTGTCGCATACGTATCATGCGCGCTACATCCATTACATCGCGGCTCTTCATCATCTGTGTATCTATGATGTGGTAACGATTCAGATCAGCTGCACCTTTCATCTGTTTTGTATATTTCGCCATCTTCCAAGTAGGCATCTCAAAACTAAAGAAGAGCGAATCAAAACCGCTCGATGTATTATAAAGAATCTGCTTCATAATAGTCGTCTTACCGACATTTTTCTCACCACCTATGTGGACCAGTTGTGCCGGCTCTATACCACCACATAGCATCTCATCAAGCTTGTGTATGCCTGTTTGTATTTTTGGAAGCTCTGTCATATGATCATAGTCGTATATTGCCTGCTGCATAGTAATAGGCTGACCAAGTCCGCTGTTCTCTTCAAGCTGTTGAAGTTCTATCTCTAACAGGGCTTGTACTTCATCAGGAGAAGCGTTGTCATCTCGTATCATCTTCTGCATGCTCATTGCCATTGCATCAAGCTTTCGCTTGCGTGATAGCTCTTTGAGCTGGTCTACATACTGCGTGACATCACTTACAGGGTTTTTTATGAGAATCTCAAGCATTACCTGCTCATCAAAGAGTTTATCTTTTTGCAGAGTAGTCTTTATAAACTCTTCATCTATTGGCTTATTTTCTCTTTGGAGCGTGTTTATTGCATTGTAAATATTTTGATGTGTAGGAAGATAAAAGAGTTCTGCTTTTAGTTGTGAAAGTATTGCATCGCTTTCATCTGGAGTAAAAGCATTAATGGCAGAGCTAAGCACTGTTTGTTCAAAAGCGATGTTGTAAAAATCCATTAGTAATCTCTTGTACCTAATCTATCTTCTAATGGGCAATGCACACCTTTATAAAAATATCGTGCATGTACTCCACCGCGTTTGTTTGACTCGTCTATAACCGCAAGAGGGCTTTTCACTGCTGCATCTTCAAACTTCTTTTTCAAATCAGCAACGCGCTGCGTGAGGTGTCTGATACCCATTGCGTATGCTTCATCATAAGTGAGTGATTTTCCACTTACAAAATGTTCATGCAACTTGTGCGGTGTAGAGCCTCTTTTAAAAGTCAATGTTGCCATCTACTCCTCCTCAACATTTTTAAGCATCACTTCAAGCTTTCGCTCTATGCTACGAAGTGCTTTTAACGCTCCAGTAATGGACTCAGCCTCTTTTGTGTCTATCTTTCCATCTTCAAGTGCATCTTTTGTAAGACTTGAGAGATTTCCTGTTGCAACATCAATATTTAAAACACCCATCATAACTTCATTAAGGATATCCCCACCATCGGGCATAGTCTCAATAGGATCAAACACTACAAGCCCACGCTCAGCACACATTGTTTTTAAAATGCTGTCATCATCAGTAAGTTCACATAACTCAAGCACTTCTTCAACTGTAAAGCAATTTTTCGGGTCCATTTTAAGCTTATTGTTAAGCGTTCCTTTTACAATTCCAAGCTCATCAGCAATGTCTTCACGACCGATGTCGTTTGCTAGACAATACTTGCGTATAACTTCTCTTGCAGTTTTTGTAACATGTTGATTTTTCCCTAAAGACATTTATGCTCCTTTTGCAGTTGCGTGTTGTACTTGTTGTTTTGTATCATTCTTTATGTAGGATTTACCAAAGATAAATGGTTCTAAAGGATAATTTGCATTAACTATCTTTCTTAACTTTTCACGATTAAGAAGTCGTTTTGCATTTAATGCCATAGAAATTTCTGCCTTATTTAATCCCGTATCATTTGCAATTTGAGTAATACTTACATCTATTGATTTAATTTCCATAGTTGAATATTACTATTTTAGTAATTAATTATACCTTAACATTATTACTAAATTAGTAAATATATTAATGTTACGATAACAGTAATAAAATGTAGGAAAAATAGAGATGACACCAGAACAAAAATTTAAACAATTACTAGAAGACGAAGGAAGAGGTACAAAAGCAAAGCTATCCAAAGCTCTTGGTGTGTCTCCTGTGTATGTCACAAGATGGGCTGAAGAATCATATCCTGAATATTCAGTTCCAAGAGATAAAATAACTGATATAGAAAAATATTTTAAATTAGCTCCTGGAACATTACTTGCGAAAAGTGATGTTTCCACTATTAGAACTATCCCTCTGATAGGGCTAGCATCATGTGGCATTCCACAAGAGTATGATTTGAACGGTTATGAGCCTATACCTATAAGCAATGAGCTCTACCGTGACGGTATGTATGTAGTTCGTGCAGAGGGCGACTCTATGAGTCCAAAAATCAATGATGGAAATCTTGTCTATTGTGTAGCAAATGAGCAAATAACAAATGGAAATATAGTTCACTATATGGTAAATGGTGAGAGTGGTATAAAAAAGTTTAAAATAAATGAAAAAGGCGACATCATCTCTCTTGTGCCACTAAACAGTGACTATGACATCATTACAATCTCAGCAGATGACAACACTGCGTTTAAGATGTCAAAGGTTGTAGGTGTTGTCGATACGGACTTTTAAATACAAACACTACTTTTTATAGCATGTTCTGCTATCAAGTATTCGTAAATTATTTTTATCATTTATCTTTATATGTATAATTTGTGAGTTTCCAAATGCTGTGTCGTATCTTCCGTTTTTAACTATATTTTCGCATATATAGTCAGCATATCCGGAAAGGTTATCATTCACATTCGCTCTTAACATAAATGTATTATTGATCCATTTTCCTGATTGAATAAATTTCATATCGTCAGATTTCGCTACATCAGAAAGTTCTTGGCGTACGGAGTTTATTTCATAATTATCATATTTTGAATTTACAGCATTGATATTATTTGTATTTTTATTTATTGTTGTATTAACTGAAACGCTGTTTCCTAGATTGTTTTTTATTGTCATAACAGTAGTGATAACAATTCCAATAGCAAAAACAATCAATGCAGTCTGCATGATATTAAATGATTTTTTTGCAACAACATTTGTGCTACCACATGCTGAGCATCTCCATCCTCCAAACTTTATTGATGACAAGATCCATACAGCTATCCATATTACTGCTCCTATTCCTGCTGTATATATTCCAAGTACAACTGTAATAAAAAAATGTAAAATATGATTTGTCGCTTTCCTTTCAAGCTTTCTATCTGCTTGACAATTATTACAATATCCTGCTGTATATTCTTGTGCCATAAAATTCCCTATAAAAAATACATTAATATTATATCTTTTATAAAATTACTATAATAGTAATATATTAAGCTTTATTTAATTACTATAATAGTAACATTATCTTATCCAAACAATAAACCACTTGAAAAATAGCGGCATTGTTTGTGTTATTTAAAAAATCATTTTGTAAATGGAAACCAAAAGAAGTATTGCAGCTATAAGTAGGAAAAATATTCCTATGGGTGAATTTTTTCTTGGATGACCTGAGCCTATCATAGGCACTCCACCTGTAAACATAGATGGAGGTAAAATTCGCTCTTGCAGTGGATGGTTAATCATCTCTCCAAGACCATAGAAAAACATACTGAGTGAAAAGAGTTGAACAACTTTGTTATCAATAGCAACAAGTTCGACAGTTATGCTGAGTATAAACAGAAATAAGCCTGTGACAATCATAATGTGATACCAATCCTTGAGTTTAAGATTACTTAATGGGTTAACCATTATGCAGCTCTCCTTGTGTATATGAATTTGTTTTGCGACACTCATTATACCACAGAGAGTTGCACCGTGTTTAACGATGTTATTTTACTTACCATGTGAGACGCTGGACAACTCACGACTAACACTCAACCTACCAAAGCATAGAGGCGATGCTACGGTTTTAAACCTCAATGCAGCATATAGTTTAGCCCGCATAGCTCTCCCTATGTGTTGCACAGAGTTTTAAGAAGGAGAAACAATGGATGATTGGTGGTTTTGGATGATGATGCTATTTATGACAATAGCACTGTTTGATGATTAAGCAAGCCGTGAGGCTTACTTTTGTGAAGAATTTTTCTTACTCCTTTCAACACTTTCATTTGATGGTGTCGTGTTGACTGGTTGTTCTGATGGTTTTTCTATTTTCTTCTCATCTGCCATGATTTCATTTCCTCCTTTGTAATTTTGGTTTACAGCAACAATAAAGACAAAAGATACAAAAGCAACAAGCGTACTCCAAAGAGCATAGTGCATAAATGTAGCTATATGCCTCATGATTTTTCTATTTTCTTTTATGGCTATTTCATCATTTTTCAAGAGAGTTGCAAGCATCGTTGTGTGTGGTTTCTCTTCTTCATAAAGTGTGTAGCTGTAGTCTATGTCATCATACCCTCCATACCATTTAAAACGCTTGCTTAACATTGCTACAAGCAAGAGTGAAACACTGATAACAACAGGTATATAAAATAAAAGATGATAAGCGCTAAAAGCAACATCACGAAGATATTGAGTTGCTAAACCTACAAAAAGAAGATTTACCCAAAGTATTGTTTTTATATTTTGCAGTTGATGAGGCATAGAAGTAGAGAGCATAATGTTTAATATGTTTCGTTTAGATTCTTGATGCACCTGAAGGTTTTTCTCATAAGTAGTGTATTTTTCATTATCGGTCATTGTAAAAGCCTTATATTTATTATGGAGCCTTTTGTTGATTAATGTGTTTGCTACAACATTATAACAAAAGTCTCCACCGTGAATATTTTAACAATATAAAGGAGATTTCATGTGTGAAACAAAACAAGAAGTGGTAGATGAACTAGAGAAACAAGCTTTAAAGCTTAGTTATTTGGCTGATAGTGCAGACATAGCAGGGTTATCAGAGTTGTTATTAGATATTTCAAGCAACATAGCGATAATAAAATATGCCGAATGTCTTAGATTCAACGAGGAGGACAAAGATGGCAAAACGGATTAAAAGTAGTTTTGAGAGATTCGAAGAGTTGCTGGAACAACTCGCCGAAAAGTTCTTATAGATAAGTAGATGAAAATTATATCACAAAAAAGGTAAAAAGATGAACGATACAACTGCGATATTGATTTTTTTAGTGGCTATTACAACTGTAGTGGCGTCTGTCATTATTGCAGTTCGTGCAATCTTACTTGAGAATAAACATGATTACCTTGAGCCAAATGACTACACTCTGAAAGATTTTTATATCAGGAAGAGATAATGAGTAAGACACGCGTAAAAGAGTTGCTGCAAGAAGCCAAAAATGTAACAAGAGAAGCAAAAGAGCTTGTGTATATTCTGCTTAATGAGACTATGGAGGACAAACAAAAGCAGATGATACTCAAGCTTTTTAGGCTTTTGAAATGAGGAGCTGAAAATGAAAGTATCTTTAGAATTGGCCGCGAACTACTTTGAAATTTCGCAAAACAATCTCTATTCAAATCCAAAATATTCTAAGTACATCTCAAAAGCTATGTTTGATATGGATCGCTACATTGCAGATCAACAACAAAAACAAGATGTATATCATGAAGATGAAGATTATGAAGAACAAGAGAGCGAAACACCGGCTGCATATATTCCGCTAGATCAAAGAGAGTCACTAAGTGATTCTTTCGTTATGAAAGAGTATTGGACCAAACAAAAAACTACTCATGAGATAGCAAAAGAGCTCAATGTTCCAGAGTACTGGGTCATGAAAGAGATCAAGCGGCTTGGACTTGGAAAGAAAGAAAGAGGCATTAGATTTAAAAGCGGGCGTAAAGGCAAAGTCATGTCTCAGGAGCAGCGCAAAAAACGACAGAATCAGCCTCACGCAAAGCCAATAGTGCAGATATGCCCTAAAACGTACAGAGTTGTTAAAGAGTACTCCTCCCAGGGTGCTGTTGAGAGGTACGGTTTCTCAAGAGAGAATGTACGCAGAGCCATTAAAATATGCGGACTATCAAAAGGCTATTTATGGGCTTTTAAAGATTTTAAAGAAGTAACGATAAAAGTCGCACAAAAAAGAGAAGCGCTCACACGGCGAAAACTACAGGCATACGAGTACAAGAGACCGATAAAAAAACAACTTGAGCAGCTTTACATCACGCAAAACAAAACACTCAAAGAGTGCGCTGAAATTTTCAGATGCCATAAGACAACTATTGCAATTTTAGCAGGAAAATACGGACTCAAAAAACGAACTGAAAAAGTAAGCATCGATGAGCTGCGATACTTAAGAGTTGAGAAGAGACTGTCTGCAAAAGAGATAGCACAACAACTAGGCTACACAACT
>JALVXW010000311.1 GCA_027038155.1 Sulfurovum sp. | reverse complement strand
ACTTTGACAAAAGGCTTACCCAGTTTTGCTGTGGTTTTCCAGTCTATCTTACGTACATCATCTCCATAGATATATTCACGCAACTCTGCAAATTCAAAGCCTTCACCTTGAAAAAGTGATGCATTGTTACCTAGCATATCTCCATAGACTTGCTTTTTGGTTTTAAGAACAATCTTTTTTACTGCTTTATTCATTTACACCTCGTAGGGTGGGCAATTCCTACCCACCAATATAATCAAGGGTGGGCAAGAATGCCCACCCTGCATTATGGAATTGGCACTGCTGCCAAAATTTTTTCGATAATCTCATCTGTTGTTATCTCTTCAGCCTGTGCTTCATACGATAAAATAATACGATGACGTAAAATCTCTTTGGAAATATAGGCTATCTCAATAGGACTTACAAAATCTTGCCCCTTGAGGTAGGCGATTGCACGGGCAGCCTTATACATATCGATACTTGCTCTTGGGCTGGCACCAAACTCTATATAGGATTCTAGTTTTTCCAAACCATATGCTTTTGGATCACGTGTAGCAGCGACGAGTTCAATAATGTATTTCTCTATCTCTTCATCCATATGCACTGCCAGTGCCTCTTCACGAATGGTGTTAAGGTCATCAATGGTTGCAACTTGCTGTATCTTCTCAAAACTGTTGTTTGCCACACGACGAGCAATTTCAAGCTCTTCTTCTTTTGTGTTGTAGCCCACAACTACTTTCATCATAAACCTATCTAACTGTGCTTCAGGGAGTTCATAGGCACCCTCTTGCTCTACAGGGTTCTGCGTTGCCATCACCAAAAAAGGAAGGTCAATCTTAAAGCTCTCATCCCCAATGGTCACCTGACGCTCCTGCATCACTTCAAGCAGTGCAGACTGTACCTTTGCAGGGGCACGGTTTATCTCATCTGCAAGCAGTAAGTTCGTAAAAATAGGTCCTTGCTTGATCTTGAAAGTATTATTTGATGGGTCATAAATTTCAGTACCTATAATATCTGACGGTAACAGATCTGGGGTAAACTGTACACGTTTGAAGTCCAGACCCAGAGTTTTAGCCAGTGCATTGACTGCGGTTGTTTTAGCCAGACCTGGCACACCTTCAAGCAAGATGTGACCACGACAAAGCAAGCCTGCAAGCAAACCCTCTACCATTTTGTCTTGACCAACAAGAACTTTTGATATTTCTGTTTTAATGTTTGTTATGATTTGACTCAAGTTATTCTCCTAAGTGTTTGTTAGAAGAAGTGTACTTGATAGAGGTTAATCGGAGTTTAATATCACCACCCAAAGGTGGCAACAAAAGAAGGGGGCTAACGACTAAAAAAGAGCGTTAGATACCAATCCCATACGCCTTAGCCAAAGCAGCAAACTCAGGGGAGCGTAAGAAGCCATCAAGCACCCCTTTTCTATCTTTTTTGCCACTGTTAAGTTTTTCAACCCAACGGCTGAGTCCTCCTGCATCTGCCTCTCTGTTAAAGAGCATTCTGTAGAGTGTTTTGACATACGCTGT
>JALVXW010000310.1 GCA_027038155.1 Sulfurovum sp. | reverse complement strand
GTGAGAGAAGGCAACCTGCAAGTAAAAAAATCTTTGAATTAACCAGTTAGTCCTACAGCTTTTTTCACTCACATCTTACCTCCTCTCACTCTTTCAAAAGTTTGGGTATTTACTTAGTGGGGTAATACCTATTATTAGAGGTTCCCTTATGTATTTGTGGGCAAGAATGCCCACCCTACGATATAAATTATTGGTTGTTATAGGGCTTTAAAGGAGGTGCAGTTTTATGCGGAAGAGGTAAATACGCAAGTTTATGGTACTGATAGTTGCTGTCAAGCGTACACAACTTATGTAAAGTAGAGTACATCGCTATTACGGCAAGGGAAAAGTACTGTTTCGTATGACCACGTAAATATTTTTTCATGCGTGAATTGTACCTTGTGTATCTTAAAAATGCTATTCAGAGGGTTCTGTTTAAAGAAACACCAAGTCTTTCATAGGATAGTGTTTTTTATTGTATGTCCAAAGTGTTAGATTGTAATACTTTGCTGTTCCTGCTATCATATAGTCTTCTAGTGAAATACCATTGAATGCTTTTCTAAATTTATTTGCATACTCTCCAGCAATAATACCTATTTGAGCATTAATATCTACGATTTGAAAGTAGGAGAATAGTGCTTCTATTTGTCCTATCTCTTTGGGTTTTGCTCCTGCATAAATCTCTGCAATCACAATAGGCGAGATATAAAACTCAGACTCTTCCAAAGCATTGATTTTTTCAAGTGTCTCTTCTTTTTTCTTTAGAAGATTGATGACCACATCGCTATCTAAAAGCACTTTAGCCATTAAAAATCCTGCTTTTTCCTCTTAACCCTTGAATATACTCAGTTGCTTCCATGTCAGCAAAACTTTCTAATGGTTCCATGTGGGTTAAAAAAGAGCTCAAATTACTCTTTTTTTGTTTTTTAATCTCTTGTTTCATCGCTCTACGTATAAATTCAGAAACGGAGATATTAAGATTTTTAGCGATTTGTTTTAACTCTTGTAATGTATTTGGTTCAAAATATATCTGTGTTCGTTGCATACACACTCCTTTATACACCACTATTATACATTAGATTGAATTAGATTGCAAGTGTTTGAACTCAAATCACAAAATAGAAATTCATGACTTTGCATCATCAATCACATTCGTGGACTCCACGTAAAATCATCGCCGAACCTATGGGTACGACTGCAATTTTATGCAAAGCCCAAAAATACGAGCATAAAGCAAATTCAAAGAATTCTATTTCGAGATTTAGGTTGAATTCTCAGCATAGGAACAAGAAAAAAAAAGTATAATCACCCTAATTATTTACAGGAGAATTCAATGGTAATTGAAACAGTTCAGACCACAGAAGATTTTAAAGCATTGGTAACAGAAGTTACTTCACAAGCAGGGTATAAAGAGCCTATGGCATTTGGTATCGCTAGAGTTGACCGTGGTCAAAAGAATGCAGAGAAGATTTTGCAGGCAAACTTTGGACTTATTAACTGGAAAGAGAACTTTGGGAGTGCGGCAGTGTT
>JALVXW010000309.1 GCA_027038155.1 Sulfurovum sp. | reverse complement strand
CTTTCTGAGACATTAGCTGGATTACTAATATTAGGGAACCTCTAATAATAGGTAATACCCACAATGGGTTTTGCAAATGTGAGATTGTGCAAGAGATTTATGAGTCCTAGCCATAGCTAAGACGAAGTAAATATCTTGTGCAAGATTGCGTTTGCAAAGCCCACCCTTTGGGCATCTCTAGCTTTCCTCTATGCGTTGTTACTCTTTTTTACCTTAGCTAAGGCTAGGGTTGCAAAAGAGTGCCTAGCCTAGAGAAAAGCTAGAGATGTTGTGGGTATCACCTATTTTTAGAGGTTCCCTATAAAATTGGTGTCAAGTGATGGATAGTCAAGGTGATAATATAGAGCTAAATACTACTATTACTATTACTTTATTTATGGTTTTTTACTGGTTTTGTTATAATAAGTTTTGAAAATGAGGAGCAGGCTATGGAACTATTACGATCTATTACTCAACTTTATGACAGGCACCCACTTTTTACAATGGCTTTTGTTGCTATAGTTATTTTTTTGTATATCAGTTTGCGATCTCTAAATAGAGACTTTGGTAACTCGTTAACAAATCAAGATAGTAGTGGGTGGAGTACCCTTTTTATAGAGAGGTTTGATGCTCTTTTTGGGAGTAGATTTTTCAGTGTTCGTTTTTTCTTGGTCTCTTTTTTGCTCTCTGTATTTGCTATGGTTATTCTCTATTTCTGGCTTGGTTTGCGTAATGGTTTGCTTGGTAGTGGTGAAGTAGAGTATGCATTTATCTCTTTAAAAGATGCTCTTATAGTGGGGGTGTTTGTAGGTGTCATACCTAACTATCTTTCGTTTATAAAGTCTCGGATTATTTTACAAAAGCTGCAAGCGAAGGGTTTAATTGTTCAATTTATTTTTTTGTTGCTTGATATACTTTTAACTATTTTACTTATTGTGGGTGCAATAGAGCTATATAGTCTGCTGCATAGCGGTAAGTTGTTGAATGTTTGGGAATTTGTGAGTATTTATAGCTTCTACTCTATCTACTTTTTTTCTGCTTTTGTAGTGGTAGTTTGGATATGGGTTTGCTTTTTAAGCTACTCTTTTGCAAAATTTTTTACGAAAGGCAGCAAAGATACTGGTTTTTGGCACTTAAAGCTATATAGCCTTATTTTTACTCTGATGGCTGTTGGGGCAGTGTTTGGTTTCGATAAATTTTTAGAAAATGTACAACTAAAGAGTGTAGAGAGGTCGTTTTGCGATGTGGGTCATGATTTGTGCATAAATGCTATGGAGCTTAGCGAAGATGAGAAGCTTAAGTACTATTTGCTACGCAGAGGATACCAAAAGAGTCAAGATATAAAGCTCTATAGCAAAAAGGTTCTAGAGCTATATGGCCACAATTCGAACAAAGTATTAAAGGTTGCGGATGCCGGATGCAAAGAGGCAGATAGTTTTGCTTGTGTAGTCTCTGGGATTCTTTATGCCAATAAAAAAGATTACCAACAAAGCATAAAAGCGTATAAGCAGGCATTGGCTATTAACCCGAAAGATA
>JALVXW010000308.1 GCA_027038155.1 Sulfurovum sp. | reverse complement strand
CAAACATAACCCTAAGTGTCTCATAGAAGTTGATGGTGGAGTCACAGACCAAAACGTAAAGCTTTTGGAAGCAGCAGGGGTAGATGTGGTGGTGGCAGGTTCATTTGTCTATAAGCATCCCAAGGGTGTAGAAACTGCTATTCGTGCATTAAAATAAGGTAGGTACAATGAGAGTAAAAATTTGTGGAATTACCAATTTAAAAGATGCCCTTCATGCAGTAGCGTGTGGTGCAGATGCGTTGGGATTTGTCTTTTATAAGAAGTCACCACGCTACATAAGCCCAGAAGATGCAAAAAAAATTATAGATAAACTTCCTCCTTTTGTGGAGCGGGTAGGACTCTTTGTCAACGAAGAGAGCAGCACTATCAATACTATAGCAAAGATGTGTCGTATTTCACGTGTGCAGGTGCATTTTGATGTAGATGAAGGATTTTTAGATGCTATAGATTTGCCTACCTTGCCAGTTATTCGCGTCAAGTGTGCAGAAGATTTAAATAAGTTTGCAAATAAATACCGTTTGGTAGATGTCTATACAGATGCCTATGGCGGTACAGGTAAACGCCTGAACCTTGAGTGGTTCAATGGTGTAGCGTGTTCCAAAATCATTTTAGCAGGTGGACTTACGCCTGAAAATGTAGCACAAGTAAAAAAATTGGGATTTTACGGTGTAGATGTAAGCTCTGGTGTGGAGTCTATTAAGGGTAAAAAAGACCCACTTAAAGTAAAGCAGTTTATAGAGAATGCAAAAAGTCTTTAACGAACTCACCGTAGCATTTCGTAAACATCATGGTCTATTGGATGCAAAGCAATACACACATATTGTAACCAAATATACAACACTTTTTGAAGAGAGTGATACCATTTTTATGTTACTTCAGGCCTCTGGCTATCCTATTGTCTATGAAGAGGGTATCTATAAGCTGAAAACCTGTTTTACCTCTTGCAAAAGACAAAAATACTGTGTTGTTGACATAGAGACAAATGGTGCCAAACCAGGTACTTCGCAGGTGATAGAGATAGGGGCAGTGATGTTTCAAAATGGTAACGTTGTTGACCAGTTTGAAACCTTTGTGGAGTGTGCCTTTTTACCAGAGTATATTAGCAAAATAACAGGCATAGAGCCAACAGACCTTATCGGGGCACCTTCACGTAAAGAGGCATTAATGCAGTTAAGAGGTTTTATGGAAGATGCAGTATTTGTGGCACACAATGCAGATTTTGACTACTCTTTTCTTAATGCTTCTTTTGAACGTTTTGGATTGGGAAATATAGGTAACCCAAAGCTTTGTACCATTGAACTGGCACGTCGTACCTTTGAGAGCGAACGGTATGGACTGGCATATCTTATAGAGAGACTGGGCATAGAGACAGCAACACACCATAGAGCCCTCTCCGATGCCCTGTGTGCTACAAAGGTAATGCAGAAGTCTTTTGAAAACCTACCGCTATATGTAGATACAACCGATGCACTGTTACAATTTTCTCAATCTTCCCAAAAAGAGAGACGTCTTAAAAAAGAAGAAAATTAATTTGGGTTT
>JALVXW010000307.1 GCA_027038155.1 Sulfurovum sp. | reverse complement strand
GCGGCTACAATTTTAGGGTCACACTCTGGGTGTACGGCTATCTTGATGCCCGGATATTTGTTGCGATAGAACGCTATATCATCCAATGTAAAGAGTTGATGTACCGAACAAAAACCATTAAAACAGATGATATCTGCCTCTTTAGGGTCACACTCGCCCTCTCCAATAACACATGATTTTAGCCCCATTTGAATAGCAAAATTTTGTCCTAGACATCTATCAGGAACGAAAAGGATTTTTTTACCGCTCTCAAGCCCTTTTTCTATAATCTTAAAGGCATTAGAAGAGGTACATACCAAACCACCCATCTCTCCTACTTTTGCTTTGACTGTAGCATCTGAATTGATGTAGGTAATAGGCAATATATCCTCTTTTGCTATACCACGCTCTACCATATAATTGACAGAGTCATCAAAATAGCTTGCATCAATCATACGTGCCATGGCACAACAGGCGACCTTTGGCATAAGTACACGTTTTTCAGGGGCTATAACCTTTACACTTTGCCCCATAAATCCTACACCACAGAAAACCACCCATGGATTTTCATCTGTTTTACATTTGCGTGCAAGCTCCAAGGAGTCGCCTGTAATATCTGCCATCTCAAAGACTTCATCTCGTTGATAGTAGTGTGCCACTACTGTCACATCTAACACTTGTTTTAATCTCTTTATCTCTTTTTTATAATCAATACTCATTAACATCCCTTGGGTATAATTGTAGTTATTTTAGCTAAATTCGGCTAAAATTGCACTATAAATAAAAATTGTGGACTCATTATGGATTTATTTTTCAACCAAAACATCTTACTCTATCTTGCGGCATATCTTATTTCTGGAATTCCTTTTGGATACTTGCTTGCCAAACAGTTTGCAGGTGTTGACATCAAAGAGGCTGGCTCTGGAAACATTGGTGCTACCAATGTACTACGTGTGGTCAAAGAAAAAGACCCAAAACTTGCCAAAAAGTTAGGTGCTGCCACACTCTTTCTTGATGCCATCAAAGGGGTAGTTGTTATACTCGTAGCAAAAATATTAGGTGCTCCCGAAGGGGTACTTTGGACACTTGCAGTACTCGCTGTTCTAGGACACTGCTTCTCTGCTTTTTTGTTTTTTGAAGGGGGCAAAGGTGTAGCAACTGGTTTTGGTGTATTTGCTATCATGATGCCTGTCCCTGCACTTATTGCTATCGTGGTTTGGGCAGTGGCTGCCAAAGGTTTAAAAATCTCCTCTATCTCCTCACTGATTGCCCTTATAGCGTTTATTATCGCATCGTATGTTATGTATCCTGAAGTACCTGTGATTGGTTCTCATGCCCCTATTTGGATCATTGCACTGATTATCTTCTATAAACATATACCAAATATTGTAAGATTATTGAATAAAGAAGAGGCTAAGGTCTAAGCTATGACCATTCATATAGAGGCACTCACTTTCGATGTCATTATTGGGCTACTCGATTTTGAACGAGACAAACCCCAACGTGTCATCATCGATCTTCAAGCCTCATACGAATACAGTGACAACCACTTCATAGACTACGGCGATATGGTACTTCTTATCCAAAAAAAGCTTAAAGAGGAACGCTATGCACTTTTGGAAAATGCACTACTTGGCATCAAAGAGCTACTTGTCACAACATACCCCAATATCAAAAAATTATACCTTAAAATTTCAAAGCCTGATATCTTAAAAGAGTGCTCTGTGGGTCTAAGTGATACTTGGAATTTCTAAAAATTTTTCAAAATGCTCTTTTTTATGCTATAATATTAAACAAATCTTAAAGATATAAAGGCTCAGGTGATGAGAATATTAATTATAGAAGAGGATACACATCAAGGAAAAGTACTTCTAGATGCATTAATTGAAGAGGGATATCAAGCTGATATTGCCGAAAATATAGGTGATGCCAAATACTATCTTGATATTAGAAATTATGACCTTGTTTTGCTCGCATGGCCCAAAACACAAAACAGTCGTATTGATCTTATTGCTACCATTAAAAAAGAGGCACCAAAAACATCTGTTGTTGTTGTCTCAGAACGTAAAGACAAAGAGAGTGAAATCCATGCTTTACGTTCAGGAGCAGATGATTTTGTACAAAAACCTTTAGACTACGATATTCTACTTGTGCGTATTGAAGCCAAATTACGTTTTGGAGTCTCGAATATTATTGAAATAGAAGAGCTTATTATCAACCCTGAAGAGGAGAAAATTATCTATCAAGGTGAAGAGATAGAACTCAAAGGTAAACCTTTTGAAGTACTTACACATCTAGCGATGCATAGAGACCAAATTGTCTCCAAAGAGCAACTGCTTGATGCGATATGGGAAGAGCCTGAACTTGTTACACCAAATGTTATTGAGGTTGCTATTAACCAGATTAGACAAAAGATGGATAAACCCCTAGATATTACCACAATAGAGACTGTAAGAAGACGTGGTTATAGATTCTGTTTCCCAAAAAAGATTTCATAAAGATACCTCCAATATTGGGAAATAAAGTCTCCTCTTTTTATCTAAATCTTTCTCTTAGATTTTTTTCTCTATTTTTTAAATAAATCATAAGCTATGTTGGGTTATAACTCCTATAAATAAAATAGAGTTGAAGAAGGTAAACAAAACATGGCATTAGTAATAACTGACGAATGTATTGCATGTGATGCATGTAGAGAAGAGTGTCCCAATGAAGCGATTGAAGAGAATGATCCGATCTATGTCATCGATCCAGATATGTGCACAGAGTGCGTAGGTCATTTTGATGAACCTCAATGCATCTCTGTATGTCCTGTTGATTGTATTATCTCCGATTCAAACAATGTTGAAAATGTTGAAGAGTTGATGTTTAAATATCATAAACTTCAAGAAGAGTTAAACGCTTAAAATGGCAAAAAGAACTGCTATCATTGATATCGGTTCCAACTCAGCCAGACTTGTGATTTTTGAAAAAACAAGTCGCTACGGCTTTCACCTTATCTGCGAACAAAAGTCCAAAGTACGTATTGGTGAAGGAGCCTATAAAAAAGGTGGGTATCTCCAACCCATAGGTATCACCAGAGCCTTTTTGGCACTCAAATCATTTATCAATACCATAGAAAAATATCAAGCCAAAAAAACCATATGTGTTGCTACTTCAGCCTTGCGAGATGCACCTAATGGAAAAATCTTTACACAATGGATTAAAAGAGAACTTGGCATCAAAATTAAAATTATTGATGGACAAAAAGAGGCACGCTTTGGAGCCATAGCAGCATTAAATTTACTCCCTTTTAAAGAGGGTATTACTATAGATATAGGCGGAGGTTCTTCTGATTTAGCCTTAATAAAAGAGGGGAAAATCATAGATAGCTATTCACTTAATCTTGGGACAGTACGCATCAAAGAGCTCTTTTTTGATTATTCACGTGCCGACAATACCCAGTACCAAAAAGCCAAACACTCTATAGAAAATGAATTAAAAAGCCTTCCTGCACATTTTCGGGCACATTTGGCTATTGGTATAGGAGGAACCGCAAGAACACTCTCTAAAGGCATTATGAAGCGTATAGACTACCCTCTTGATAAACTTCATGCCTTTCGCTATAAATTAGAAGAACACCGTGACTATTTTGAAGCCATTGCACACTCTAGTGCCAAAGGTCTTAAAAAATTTGGGCTTAAAAAAAGTCGTTATGATACCATACGAGAAGGCACACTTATCTTTAATGAAATCTTAACACATATTGGTGCAAAAGAGGTTATCTCCTCGGCTGTAGGTGTAAGAGAAGGGGTATTTTTAGAGCAACTATTACGCAACAATCATTTACGTTTTCCGCACCCTATTAACCCAAGTATCACCTCTCTACTCGATAGATTTAAACCACTTGTAACCATAGAAAAAAAACGTAAAACAAAACTTAAAATTGCTTCTGATCTCTATGATGTATTCTCACCCTACATAGAAGATAGTGAAGATTATCTTTCTGAACTTCATACTGCACTAAAACTCTCGGCCATAGGCAAGACATTGACTATCTACAAAGCACATCAACATGGCTTTTATATTGCTTCACAAGAGTTAAACTATGGATTTACGCATGAGGAGATAGTGCTGGTCTCTCTACTGTTACGCATGCACAGTAAAGCGTTGCTCAATAAAGATTTGTATGCACAATACAAGTCTCTACTTCCAGCAAAAGAGACAATGAGATGGCTAAGCTTTATCTACTCGCTTACTATATATCTGCATGAAGCCTCCAATGAGGCACACATCTCATTTGTATTTAAAAATCAAACACTTACAATCATATCCAACAAACCACTCTATCTCGCAAAAGAGAAGATAAAAGCTCTAGAAAAACCCATGCCTTTTGCTATAATTGTTGAGGATGCGAATACTTTACCCACATGTAAAGCACTCAATATTCTCTAAAACTTTGTTCCCATAGAGAACTCAAATGAAGAGGTTCTGTCTCCAGGCTCGTCATCCAAAGCTTTGGCAAACACAAGATTAATCGGTCCCATAGGGGATCGCCACTCTAAGACAACCCCTGTTCCTGACCTTTGAATTTCATTGAAGTTGTCTTCACCTATCATCCCTATATCATAAAAAAATGCCAATCGCATTTTTGCTGCCTGAGAGAGTGGAATACTTGCTTCAATTGTACCCGAAGCACGTTTTTTCCCTCCAGTGATTAATCCATTCTTGTCTCCTGGGGTAAGTGAATAGGGTTTAAAGCCTCTTACTGAACCAATCCCTCCCATAAAGAGTTTTTCTGCTGTAGGAATTTTCTCTCCACTACTAGATTCAATGGTAGTCATACGTGCTTTAAATCTAAAAATAAGATCATAATCTATCCAATCTTCCACGCCATAATAGAGCCCAAATTTAGCAGAACTCTTGACATAGTTTCCATACCCTTTGGGGTATTTTGTCAAATCAACATCTGTACCGTCCAATGATGCAAACTCAAAATTGACAGAAGCGATCATACCTGAACGTGGGGTATAAAAATCATCTGTATTGTCAAATGACAACGCAGCAAACAGAGAGGTTTTTTGGTACTTGTCACTATAAAACAGATCGATCGCTTCATCTGTTGGGGCGATATTTGTACTGTACCCTGTCGCCGTAAAGTTATTGTCATTTCTTTGAGATTTATTATCTACATATCCTACACCAACAGAGGCATGAAAATATCTCAAAAACTCTCTACCCAGTGTAAGAGAAGCACCTGTTTGATCTTGTGTAAAGTTGGTATATTCATATTTTTTCTTATAGAGTGACAATCCTAAACTATATTGACTATCCCAAAGCTTAGGGTTTGTAAATGAGAGATTATAGTTTTTTGATATTTTGGAGATATCAAATCCTACACTTGTTGCGATACCTGAGCCCAAAAAATTTTTATTGGAGACAGAAGCATTAAGCATTAAACCTTCAAATGAACCATACCCCCCACCAGCAGAGAGTGTCCCTGTAGATGCCTCTTTTACTTTAACCAGAAGATTAATCTTGTCTACAGATATTCTCTGACTTTGAATATCAACACTTTCAAAAAAACCTGTTCTTCCTAAAGCAGATTTTGAATCTTTCAAATCACGTGCATTAAAGGTATCCCCAGGGGCAAGATAGAGATAGCGACGAATGACTCTATCTTTTGTTGTATGATTTCCAGAGATAAGTACATCATTGATGGTTACTGGTACACCTGGCTGTATTACATAATTTAAATTAACTATCTTTTTTTCTCTGTTTTTACTCAACTGAGGAGAGACACGAACATACGCAAATCCAAAGTTACCCACCTCCTCTTCCAAATTTTTAATATCTGTACGCATACGTTTTATATTGAATATTTTACCCTTTTTGAGTGTAAGTATATCTTTTAGTTTTTTTGCATCAATCCCATCAATATGCTCTGTAATTGTAATAGAACCAATACGATACTGCTCTCCCTCTACTACCTCATAGTCTACTTTGGCATTATATGAACCAAAATCTACACGCATCAACGGAGGAGAGACCTGTGCATCAAGATAACCATGTTTCATATAGGTATTTTTTAGCCTATGGGCATCATACTCCAACTGCTCTACCGATGCTTCACCACTGTTTCTCCATGGCATCCATCCGAGTATATCTTTCTCTTTATTTGCCAAATCTGTCTCCAAATCACTTTGACTCAACTTCTTTGCCCCTACAAAGTTCATCTTCTGAATCGTAATTTTTTCACCTTTGTTTACATCAAAAACAATAGAGACACTATCCTCCCCTACCTTCTCTTTGCTCACTTCAACCACGGTATCGTAGTAGCCCTGACTTTCAAGTTTGGCAATAAGGGTTTGTGTTGCCTTTTTAATACGTCTTTCATCATAGAGATCACCTTTTTTAATGCCAATACCTGCTAAAAGCTCTTTACCTTCTCCGTCAGAACCATACCCCTTAATGTCAACATTTGCAATCGCCATCTTCTCTTTAAAATGATAAATAAGTGTACTGCCCTTTTGATCTACCCATACATCTTTAAAATAGCCTTGAGCAAAAAAGTTTTTAATCGATTGATTGATTTTATCAGCATCTATGGCATCACCTATGTGTATCCCTGCTATCTCTTGTGCTGTTGTGTTCGAAAGATGAGAAAGCCCTTCAAATCTAAGATGTGTGATTTTCTGTGCCAAAAGAGCTGAGCCTATAAGCATCCAAACAAGTGCTAACTTTTTTATCATTACCAAACCTTAATATAATTTGTTAATATTTTATCTTTATTTCAATAAGGGTTTCATAATAAACAGTAAATCATGCTATAATATATACTTTAACAGAGAAGTTTTTCTCAAAAAATAACCATGAAAAGAGAGATATGTTACGCGTTGGATTTGTAGGACTTGGACTGATGGGAGGTTCACTTAGCCTTGCACTAAAAGAGACTGGAAAAGATTTTTACTTTATAGGACTTGACCACAATGATGTACATTGCCAACAAGCCCTCTCTTTGGGTTTGGTTGATGAGATTGTAAAGGATTTAAATACAATTCAAACATGTGATATTATCATACTTAGCATCCCTGTAGATGGCATCATCTCTATTGCCAAGAGCCTAGATAGACTCTCTTCAGAGTGTACGGTGATAGACCTAGGAAGTACCAAAGAGAAGATCTCTAACACCATACCCAAAGAGATACGTAAAAACTTTGTTACCGCACACCCTATGACTGGTACAGAAAAATTTGGGCCCCATGCTGCACTCTCCA
>JALVXW010000306.1 GCA_027038155.1 Sulfurovum sp. | reverse complement strand
AACTTGCTGAAATCAGTAACAGAAGAAAAGCCTGCACGTGTACTTGATGGAAGTATCGCTATTTGGAATTTTACCAATCGTTGTAATCTGAGCTGTCTTCACTGTTACTCAAAGGCAGATTTGGATGCTGTGGATACTTTGACTACAGAAGATATTATGGAGACACTGCCAAAGCTCAAAGCCAATGGGGTGAAATTTCTCATCTTTTCGGGTGGAGAACCTTTAACCCGAAAAGATCTTTTTGATATTGCAGCACGCTGTAAAAAACTAGGCATTGTTACTTATCTGTCAACCAATGGGTTGTATGTTAAGCAGAGTAATGCCCAAAAGATTCTCGATACCTTTGACTATATCGGCATTAGTATTGACGGTAGTCCAGAGGTGCATGATACCTTTAGAGGACTCAAAGGCTCATTTGTAGAGTCTATGAAAGCGGTTGACCTGCTCAATAGCTTTGGAAAGACCAAGGTAGGTATACGATTTACTATTACTAAAGACACCTATGATGATTTGCAATTTATCTTTGAATTGGCAGAGAAACACAATATTCCTAAAGTCTATATCTCTCATTTGGTCTACAGTGGCAGAGGTCTTGAAAATCTTAAAATGGATTTAAGTAAAGAACAGCGTATTACAGCAGTAAATTATATTTTGGATAAAGCATTTGAGTATCATGAAAGTAACAGAGATATAGAGATTGTTACAGGCAACATGGAGATGGATGCTATTTTATTTTATGATAGATTTATAAAAAAATATCCTCAATATGCGGATGAGATGAAAAAACGCCTTATAGATTGGGGTGGAAACTCAGCAGGTAGAAAATTACTCAATATTGACAGTGAAGGATTTGTAAAACCTGACCCCTTTTTTCCTGTAAAGATAGGCAATATACTGAATCAAGACTTTTCAGATATATGGACAAATAACCCTACAGAGTTACTACAAAAATTACGTATTCATCCACGAGAATTAGATGGAAAATGTGAAAATTGTAACTATTTAAATATCTGTAATGGAGGTTCAAGAAGTCGTGCCTATGCCATACATGGTGACATGTGGGCAGAAGATCCTTCATGCTATTTGACAGAAGATAAAACAAAAGGAAATATATAAATGGGTAACGTCTATTTAACAGGAGCAGGACCAGGAGATATAGAACTTCTTACCGTCAAAGCACTGCGTGTCATAAAAGAAGCGGATGTCATTATCTATGATAGGTTGGCAAATCCTGATATTTTACAAGAAGCAAAAGATGGATGCGAATTTGTCTATGTAGGCAAAGAAGATTCGCATCATACGCTTCCGCAAGAAGAGATTAATGAAGCCATTTACCAAGCAGCACTCAAATACGAAGTAGTAGTAAGGCTCAAAGGGGGAGACCCTTTCGTCTTTGGACGTGGAGGAGAAGAGGGAATCTATTTGAGAGAGCGAAACATAAAGTTTGAATTTATTCCAGGTATTACCTCTGCTGTTGCCGTACCTGAATATGCAGGCATCCCTGTGACACATCGTGGTGTCACTGTTTCTTTTAGAGTAGTAACAGGACATGAATCCAGCAACAAAGACCACTCACAAATTCCTTGGGAGAACTATAAGACAGATGATACAATCATCTTTCTAATGGGACTGCATCGACTTAAAAAGATTACCAAAAAGCTTATAGAGATAGGAAAACCCAAAGATCATCCTGTGGCAGTCATTAGTAGAGGAACCAGACCAGATGAAAAAACTGTAGTAGGCACACTTGAAGATATTTATGAAAAAGCAAAAGATCTTCCTACTCCTGCACTCATTGTGGTAGGTGAAGTAGTAAAACTGAGAGAGCAGTTAAGCTGGTTTGAAAAATAATAACATAACATTTAAACAACAAATAGATAAAACCTTGCTATTATTAAAGCCATATAGGAGAGATTTTATCTTTTGTGTTGTATAGTGCACTCTTATACAAGAAAGGTAAAGAAGGTGTAACAATAATGTTTAAACTAGAAGAAATACCAATATTCTCTGCACTTACACAACAACATATTAAAGAACTTAACAATCAAACACATATTAAACATTTTACCAAAAATAGTATTGTCTTTTACGAAGGTGATGAGAGTGAGTATTTGCATATTTTATTAGAGGGAAGCGTCAAGCTCTATAAAACCACACCTAAAGGTACACAAATACAGATTAACCGTCTTAATGCACCTTCAATGATAGGCGAATATGCCTGTTTTGAACAACAGCCTTTTCCTGCAACTTGTGAATTTGCTACAGATGGAAGTATGGGGCTACTTCCTTTTGAAATGGTCTATAAACATCTGAATAATCCAGATTTTTCGCTAGAAATTATTAAATCACTTACGGGGAAAGTAGCACTGCTCTCAGCATTAGTACACAAAGAGACAGTTTTGTCATCAGAAGCAAAAGTAGCAGATTTAATGACCCAGAAGTTGACACTCTTTCATCGTCTTAAAAATAACGAGATTGCTTCGATGCTCAATTTAACACCTGAAACTTTTTCACGTATTATGACAAAATTTAAAAAAGAGCATATCATCTCTATAGAGAACCATAAAGTGATTGTCCATAACGAAGAGGCACTTTACAGTATTGTTGAGACCAATACTATGAAAGATTGTACGAACTGTATCGCACACTTTAAAGAACAGATTGGATACAAAGAGTAGCGGTAAACCTCTGTGTCTGCCTTTACTTTAGTCACATGCTTCTTCCCATACTTTAAAGGCATCATCAAAATAGACCAAACGCTGTTTTTTAAACTCTTTTGTAGAGTAGAGTTTACCATACTCTGCAAGACCACTCTCTTTCGCCATCTCTTCTATAAGCGTGTCGCACTCCTCTTGACTTTTGCCATGGATCATTGCAAAAAGATTGTAGGGCCAGTTTGGATAACTTGGTCTAAGGTAGCAGTGGCTCACCGCTGAAAACTCTGCCATCTGCCTGCCGATGGCTTCCCCCCTATCTTCCGGTACAACCCATACTGACATAGCGTTAGCTCCAAAGCCTGCTTTTCTATGGTTCAAAATTGTTGCAAAACGACGCATGACACCAGCATCTTTAAGTATATTTGCTATTTCAAAAAATCTTTCATAGCTCATACCCAGTCTCTCTATAGCTTCCTTGAATGGCTCTTTGGTGACTGTAATATCTTTTTGTAACTCTTTGATAACAGCAATATATTCAGGTGTAAGTTCTATCTCTTTGTGTGCTGCTTTTTTTACTTTCTCTTTTTTGGCACGTTTGCCGGTGGTATCCATTTTGACAGAGATTTTGAACATTTTAAGCGTAGGGAGTATAATAGCATCTTCTGCTCCTGTTTGCTCTTTAAGTATCTCAATCGTTTTTTCTAGCCCTAGCTTAGAGTCAGGAGCAACTGCCATAGTAAACCAAATATTATAGTCATGGTTACGCAAGTAGTTATGACTCACACCCGGGTGTTGATTAATAATTTCAGCCGCCATATCTACCTTATTTTCATCTACTTTAAATGCCACAAGAGAAGATTTGTATCCCAACCTTTTAGTATCAAAAATAGCAGAGGTTTGACGGATAATCTTTTCATCTTTGAGTTTTTGCACTAGGGTAAGTGCCTCTTCTTCAGAGGTTCCTAGTTTTTGGGCTACCGCCTCAAAAGGTCTTTGTGTCATAGGAAAGGCATTTTGCATTTCATAAAGTAGTTCATTTTCCATCTAATTGTTGCTCCATAAAAGGTAATTTTTATTATAGTTAATGATAGTCTAGCAAAGATTGACACATATCAAAGCTATTATGGTAGACTTTTGCTACATTATAAATTACAATTGACAAAAAGGAACAATAGATGTCTTACTTTCCTATGTTTATGGATATACACAGACTTAAAGTACTTGTAGTCGGAGGTGGGGCTATCGCTACCGAAAAACTTGAGAAACTGGTTGATTTTACTAAAGAGATCACCGTGATTGCTTTGCGTATAGAACCCCAAGCCCAAGCACTTATAGAAACACATGGAATCACTGTGTATCAAAGAGCGTATGAGACAGGAGATCTAGAAGGGTTTGATATTGCCATTGTGGCAACAGACACGGTTGCACTTCATAAAGAAATTTATGAAGAGTCAAGAGGAAGTAGAATATTGGTCAATTCAGTGGACAATACAGACTACTGTGATTTTATTTTTCCGTCTTATTTAAAGAGAGGTGATCTGACGATCGCTTTCTCTACAGGAGGAACCTCTCCAGCATTTGCCAAGCAGATACGCAGACATTTTGAAAATGTTATTCCCGATAGTGTGGGGGAGTTTCTTGAAAAGATGAAAGCACTGCGTACAACGATGCCAAAAGGTAAAGAGAGAATGAAGTATTTTGATACATTGGTATCGGAGTATTTTCAAAAATATTTTAAATGATTTTGACAAGATTTGACAAATTCTTGATATAAATCAAGGTTATTTTAAATATAAGTCATTAAAATGATAAAAAATTAAATAGGAGATATTATGTCTGAATTAACAAAAGAAGCACTAGAAGTAGAGGGAGCAACCGTTCCTTTTTTCACCTATACACTTGAAGATACACAATACATTGAGTTTGATACATCCAAATGTGGTCCTCCGGATCCAATGGTGAATGCTATGGCAGGACTTAAACTGCTTGATGCACCCAATAAAAAAGTGGTGATGATCAACCATAAAAGCCCTGGTGGATTATTGGCAAAAATTGGTGAAAATTATGATATTACGGAAGAGAAACTAGAAGATGGTCGTGTAAAGCTTGTTTTCTCTTACAAATCTGGAGAGAGTGAAAAAGCAAATCTTAACGATACAGCATGTCACGGGTAGGTAGATGAAAGCAATTTCCAGTGATTTTGCACCACCGCTTAAACTGATCTCTCCATTTTTCAGTGCAGGTGTAATTTTTTACCTTTTATCTATGATAGCACTGCTTTTCTTTGAGCCATCATTTGCCTACGAGCAAATGGATGTGGCAGGATGGTTACATCTCTTTTTACTTGGTTTTGTGATGATGATTATCTTTGGGGCTATGGCACAGCTTGTACCTGTGGTTCTTGAGGCTGGGCATGCAGTAGTTGATGTTTACTATGTCATCTTTCCCCTCTTGCTTACAGGTGCTTCATTGATGGTTATTGGTTTCTGGATAATACCTCAGATACTGCCCTATGGTGGTCTGTTAGTGCTTGTAGCCATGATAATTTTTGCTGTAGAAAATATGGCAACACTCAAAAAGACAACTATAAGTACACTTACCATCAAAACAGTTGCTTGGAGTAATGGTTATTTACTTTTAGGTATATTGACTGGATTTGCCATAGCATTAGGTTTTAGTGGTTATTTAAGTATCAATATACCTTTAATGTTAAAAGCTCATGTATATGCAGTTCTTGGTGGATATGTGGTACTTACTATCATTGGATTATCACTTATTCTTATCCCAATGTTCTCTTTGGCCCATGGATTTAAAGAAGATGCTATCCAAAGAGCTTTTAAGTTGGTTATTGTAGGCGTAGGTATTGTATTTGCTGGGGCTCTCTTTTCTCAGAAGTGGCTTATGTATATAGGATACACTATTAACACCATAGGTGTACTATTTTATATTTGGCAAATCTATATTATTGCCAAGCTTACTGTACGTAAAGAGTTGGATGTCTGGGCAAAATCTATGATATTTGCGTTTGGTTCATTGGTATTCTCTATTATGACAGGTTTGGTAGCATTGGTAACAAATGACCAAGCTATGCTGCATGCTACAGTATGGTTTTTGCTTTTAGGTTTTGTATCATCTATGATAACAGGACATCTGTATAAAATAGTACCATTTTTAGTATGGTTTGAGCGTTTTGCACCACTTGTTGGTAAAGAAAAGGTGCCTATGCTTCATGAGATGTACTCAAAAGAGGGTGCAGCTATGATGTTCAATTTTACAGTAGCAGGTGTAGTATTGGGTGGTTTTGGTCTGCTTTTTGAGAGTAATATGCTCTTTAAAGCAGGGGCAAGCTTCCTTTTTGGAGGGGCTCTTTTTCTCTTTATTGGAATGAGAAAAATGCTAGCGTATGGAAAATAAAAATAGAGAAATATAGAGGGGTCTGGTGATTTGTAATTTGTTGCAGAGCAATGAATTATGAATCACCTGACTCCCTCGGTAATAAACAAAGGAACAAAATATGTGCAGTATCACAAAAGAAAATGTATTTGACGCGATAAGTACAGTGATAGACCCAGAAGTGGGATTTAATCTTGTAGAGATGGGACTCATTTATGATGCTATCATTGACGAAGAGACATGTAATGTACATGTCGTTATGACACTTTCTACGCAAGGATGTCCGTTACACCAAATGATTACCACGTGGGTAAAAGAGGCAACCGAACGTATAGAAGATGTGGGAGAGGTTGAGGTTGAAGTAGTTTGGGAGCCAGCATGGAATATCTCTATGGCGGATGACAATGTCAAGCAAGCCTTGGGCGGCATGTAATTCTTCTTAATTAGGAGTCTTATACTCCTAATTTCATCAACTTTTTTTATAATATCTCTTTAATTTTTAACAAATTATTCATCTAAGACTTTTTGACTCTAAATTAAAATGTTACCTATCTGTTCTGTTTATGCCATAATTTACTTTTCTTGATATAAATCATCTTTTATAGGATTTCAATTATGATAAACTTAATATGTTGTTATATGTAGAGTTCCCTATAGAACAGCTAGCGTTCTGTAGAGAGCTTTACAATATAACTCAAAAATCAATTTACGGAGGAAGTAATATGGCTTTAAATAGAAGAGAATTTCTCAAAAGCGCAGCAGCAGCATCTGCAGCTAGTGCAGTAGGAATTGCTGTTCCATCTAACTTGAACGCAGCAGCAAATGATGCTCAAAAAGATTGGAGATGGGACAAGGCAGCTTGTCGTTTCTGTGGTACAGGATGCGGGATTATGCTTGCAACCAAAGAGGGAAGAATTGTAGCGGTCAAAGGTGACCCTGCAGCTCCAGTAAACAGAGGCCTTAACTGTATTAAAGGTTATTTTAATGCTAAAATCATGTATGGTGCAGATAGACTTAAGACTCCACTACTTCGTATGAATGATAAAGGTGAGTTTGATAAACATGGTAAATTTAAACCTGTATCTTGGCAGAGAGCATTTGATGAGATGGAAAAACATGCCAAAAAAGCACTTAAAGAGTCTGGACCTGAAGGTGTAGCTGTATTTGCTTCTGGTCAATATACTGTTA
>JALVXW010000305.1 GCA_027038155.1 Sulfurovum sp. | reverse complement strand
CAAAAGATGTCTCAGATGAAGTTGTAGTGTTTTCACTCTCGCAATGCACCCTTAGTTTTAATTTTTCAAAAATATGGAGTTAGTATGATACTCATAGCAGGTCCATGCGTACTAGAGAGTCGTGATAACGTCATGCGTATCGCTGAATCGTTAGGGAAGTACCATGAAGATTGTACAAAAGCGTTCTATTTTAAAGCCAGTTTTGACAAAGCCAACCGTACCTCTTTGGACTCCTTTAGGGGGCCAGGGCTTGATGAGGGGCTAAAGATGCTCCAAGAGGTCAAAGAGCAGTTTGGCTACAATATCCTTACCGACGTACACGACTATACCCAGCCAGCAGCAGTGGCTGAGGTGGCAGATGTGCTTCAGATTCCTGCTTTTTTGTGCAGGCAGACAGACTTGCTTGTAGCAGCCGCTAAGACCTCCGCGGTAGTCAACATCAAAAAGGGGCAGTTTTTAGCCCCTCAGGCGATGGAACACTCTGTAAAAAAGGTGCTCAAAACACGTGGTTTTGAAGGTGAAGCCACTTATGACACTGCACAAAAGTACAACATCTGGCTTACTGAGCGTGGTTCTACCTTTGGGTATGGTAACTTAGTGGTAGATATGCGTGGGCTCAAAACCATGCGTGAGTTTGCACCTGTTATCTTTGATGCCACACACTCTGTGCAACAGCCAGCATCTGGTGGTGCCACAAGCGGAGGAGACTCTGAGCTTGTACCCTATCTGGCACGTGCAGCAGCCGCAGTGGGGGTAGATGGTTTCTTTTTTGAGACACACTTTGACCCCAGTATCGCTTTGAGTGACGGACCAAATATGATAGAGTTACAAAAATTAGATGCTCTAATAGAGCAAATAGACGCAATAAGAAGTATCGTAGAGTAAAAAATAATTATTATACAAAGGAAAAATATGAACATAGTAGAAGGCAATCTACAAGTAGATAAAAGCAAAAAAGTAGCAATCATCAATGCAAGATTTAACCACTTCATTACAGACAGACTGGTTGAAGGTGCCAAAGATGCCTATGCAAGACACGGCGGAGATGCAGATGAGTTAGACCTTATTTTGGTGCCTGGGGCATTTGAGATCCCTTTTGCATTAGATAAAGCACTGGCATCAGGCAAATATGATGCCATCTGTTGTGTGGGTGCAGTAATTCGTGGGGCAACTCCTCACTTTGACTACGTTTCAGCAGAGGCAACCAAAGGGGTGGCAAATATGGCACTTAAGCATGGTAAACCAGTGACTTTTGGTGTACTTACGGTAGATAGCATAGAACAAGCCATAGAGCGTGCAGGTACCAAAGCAGGCAACAAAGGTGGCGAAGCGATGGTAGGGTTGATTGAATTGATGAATCTCTACGGAGAGCTAGCATAGTAGGGTGGGCACTCCTGCTCATCTCAAATTAATTATTGGTGGGCAAGAATGCCCACCCTACAAAGGAAACAGATGGCAACACGACATCAAGCACGCACAGCAGTAGTAGGACTTTTGTACGCCTACGATTTGGGCAACGAAAACATCTCTAAATTCTCAGATGAGATACT
>JALVXW010000304.1 GCA_027038155.1 Sulfurovum sp. | reverse complement strand
TCTGTTCTCTTGCAGTTTATGATCTTTTACTCTTTTGTTAAAATTATTTACGAAAAGAGTATTTTTTCGGTAGTCGTAGCCTTATTTTGGGTACTTATCTATCCTTTTTTCTATTCTCAGGGATTACTCATAACCTATGCAATGTTTATTCTGTTGGTAATCTATATGTTTTTGGAGCATCAAGGGGTTTTGAACAGTAGTGAAACAAAAAAATTTAAAGAGAATGCTATTAGCTTCTATATGGCTACTACGCTCATTAGTATTGCCTTAATGGTCTCTTTGTCTATTGAGCTTAGGGTAGTATTGCTTGCAGGTCTCTTGATTGTTCTATTTAAGGGGAAACTTGAAGAGAAGAAACTATTGATGATCTCAGCACTCTCTTTTGTTGCATTTTTATATTTTGGAAATATTATAGCTGTTATTATTGAAAAGGCAGTCTCTTATGCAGATAGGGGATTGGATGAAGGGGCATTACACTTCTATCAGGTGGTTCAAACAGTAAGAGAGGCAGGAGCTATTCCTTTTGAGACTATGGCAAATCGTATTTCTGGTTCACAGGTAGGATTGGTGTTGAGTCTTGCTGGGTATATTTTATTGGTTTTAAGGCATAAAGTTTTTATTGTTGCCCTCCCTCTTATTGGTGTGGGTATCTTCTCCTTGGTTGGAGGGTTAAGATTTACAGTGTATGCTGTACCTATTGCTGCTATTTCAGTTGTATATTTATTTTTCTTTTTGGGTGATTTGATTAAGTCCAAAATAGAAGATAAAAAAATGCAAACTCCTGTAAAATATCTATTTGTTACTTTAGCTACAGGTGCAATGCTCTATCCAAATATTAAACATATAGAAGAGTATCTTGTTCCAACTGTATTAAATAAATCAGAAGTTCAAGATTTGGTTAAGCTTGGCAAAATTGCATCTAGTAAAGACTATACTTTAACATGGTGGGATTATGGTTACCCAATTTGGTACTACTCCAATACAAATACTTTGATTGATGGAGGCAAGCATACGCACGATAACTATATTATCTCTAATTTACTTCTTTCAGCTTCGCCTCAGCAGGTTTCAAATTTAAGTAAATTGGCAGTAGAGACTTATGTTGACTCTAACTACTCTATGGTAGCAGATACCATATTTAAAGATAAAAATCCAGAAACATTATTGGATGCTTTAGAGAAAAAGAGTTATGTTTTGCCTCCAAAAACAAGAGATGTCTATCTCTATTTGCCTTATCGTATGTTGCATATATTTCCTACAGTTGCTGTTTTTGGAAATTTAGATTTAACAACAGGAAAGGCAAAAAGACCATTGGTTTTTTATCCTGCACGTGCGATAACTCAAAAGAAAAATATTGTTACATTGCAAAACGGCATACAGTTTGATGTTCAAAGTGGGTATGTCTTCTCTAAGAATCAAAAAGAGAAAGTGAAACGTTTTCTTGTAACCTCTCTTGATAAGCAAGGAAATATTGAGATAAAATCCCAATTTTATCATGCAGATGGTGGTATGATAGTGCTCTATATGAAAAGCTATGGAGAATTTGTGGTAATGGATGTTGA
>JALVXW010000303.1 GCA_027038155.1 Sulfurovum sp. | reverse complement strand
GGTATAAAGAGCCTATGGCATTTGGTATCGCTAGAGTTGACCGTGGTCAAAAGAATGCAGAGAAGATTTTGCAGGCAAACTTTGGACTTATTAACTGGAAAGAGAACTTTGGGAGTGCGGCAGTGTTCATCAAAGCACTTCAAGAGGCTAAAATCGCTGTTGACTTTTCTGGTTCAGAGTTTGTTGCGACCATTAATGAAAACTTTGTAAACAATGCTATGGCAGCATTTGCTCCATATTTGGCAGAAGCAACAGGTGATGCACATAAAAATGTGCAAGTCATCAAAACATTGGCTAATATGGAAGATATTGGTAAGAACTTCAGAATTGTTTTCTTGTTTGAAGATGCAAACCCTGAGTCAGTGGAAGCGGTATATCTTAAACTTTATGCGCTCTCTCAAAGTAAAGCAGCACTTAGAAAAGTAAACCTAAATGGGGCATTTGGTATCTTGTCTAACGTGGCATGGGTAGGGAACACGCCTTACGAACTAGACTACCTTAGAGACAACGAAATAGAGATGAAACTCAATGGAACTTACCCAACAGTGGACTCTGTAGATAAATTCCCACGATATTTACAACATGTCATTCCTGCTGATAATACAAGAATCCTTGAAGCCTCTAAAGTAAGAATGGGTGCACAACTAGCAGCTGGAACAACAGTCATGCCAGGTGCATCATACATCAACTTTAACGCTGGAACACTCGGTCCTGTAATGGTGGAAGGGCGTATTTCGTCTTCTGCTATCGTAGGAAGTGGTTCTGATGTGGGTGGAGGAGCATCTATCTTAGGTGTATTAAGCGGTACAGATGGCAACCCTATTAGCATTGGTGAAAATACACTGCTTGGAGCAAACTCAACCTGTGGTATCCCACTTGGTGATGCGTGTATCATCGATGGTGGTGTGGCTATCTTTGCAGGAACAAAGGTAAAAGTAGCTCCTGAAGAGCTAGCCAAAATCAAAGCAGCAAACCCAGATGCACAACTAGATGATAAAACAACATTCCGTGCAGACGCGTTCCAGGGACTTAATGGTCTTCACTTTAGACAAAACTCTACTACAGGTGAGATCATTGTAAGAAGAAGTACAAGAGAAGTAAAATTAAACGCAGATTTACACTAATGTAGGGTGGGCATTCCTACCCACCAATATTGAAGGTGGGCAGAAATGCCCACCCTACAGGAAAGAGTATGAATGAAGAAAATGTAGTAGAGCGTGTATGCCTTTTGGCTCTTATGAAAAAAGAGCCAGATGAGACATTAAAAGATGTACAACAGATGCTTGTTGAGACAGGTATGTTTGATATGAAAGAGTGTAAGTCTGTCTTTAAAAATCTTAAAGAGGAGCAGTATATCTCTGAAGATGGTGGGCTTACAATGAAGGGTGTCATGGAAGCAAAGTTGGCCGAGGAGATGTTTAGGCAGTAGGGTGGGCAATCTTGCCCACCGCAATATATTTCAATTTTAAAGGTGGGCAGGAATGCCCACCCTACAAAGGAATTTTATGCGTGTAGATAAATGGTTAAGTGCAGTGAATGTAGTAAAGCGTCGTACCATTGCTACAGATATG
>JALVXW010000302.1 GCA_027038155.1 Sulfurovum sp. | reverse complement strand
TCACAGTGTCCACCCACTTGACCACTTGCAGCCTCTTCTGGGGTTGCTTCTCTTGCACTAATAACTGTTACTGCAAACTCTAAATCTTTACCAGCTAATGGGTGATTAAAGTCAACTTGTACCTCTTTGTCATCAAATGATTTTACTGTAACCTGTACAGTTTGACCATCTTCACCTTGCCCATACAGTGTCATACCCTCTTTCAAGTCCACACCTTCAAACTGCTCTTTTGGAAGTGTTTGTAGTGCTTCTGGATTTACTTCACCATATGCGTCTGCTGCTTTTACGAGAATATCTTTACTTTCACCCTCATTCATACCCACAAGTGCACTTTCAAGACCAGGAATAATCTGACCTTTTCCCATCACAAATTCTAGTGGTTGTCCACCCTTATTTGTATCTACAATCTCTGTTGTACCTGCTTCTTTTACTTCGTACTCTATTCCTACAACAGAGTTTTGTGCTTCAATTGCCATAATCTATTCCTCATATTAAATTTGTGTTATTCTAGCTAAGCAAACTTTAGCAAAACTTATCTTGTCTCTTTAAATTGTTTAAAAAGTATAATTTGCGCCTGCAAGTGCAATACACTCTATCTCTACCAAAGCATTTTTGGGCAAAGTTTTTACCGCTATGGTACTACGTGCAGGTTTATGCATACCAAAATAGTGTGCATAGACACTATTCACGGTTTCAAAATCATTCATATCCGCTAGATAGATAGTTGTTTTTACCACATCATTAAAGTGTGCTCCCGCAGCTTCTAGTACATAAAAAAGATTTTTCATCACTTGATGTGTCTGATGCTCTACATTTCTCGTCTCCATTGTACCGTCCGGTTTCAATGCAATCTGTCCTGAAGTATAGATAAATCCATTGGCTTCTATCGCTTGTGAGTATGGTCCTATAGCTGCTGGTGCCTCTTTTGTCTCAATAAATTTCATGTTGTCCTTTCTTAATTTCTTTCATAAAATATATAAGAGGTTGAATAGTCAGAAAACTCAAAATAGACCTTCTTCTCTCCTGCATCTTTTTTGCCATTTAAGTTTAAATCATCTATCCCATAACCATACCTGTAGGGTCTGTTACCCCCATCGGTTGTACCTTTTGCTGTTGATAGTTTGTCTATATGTATAAAACGGTGTACCAATTTATCACCGGCATAAATATCAAGTACCCCATTGGTTCCTGTCCAATTTTGCAATGAACGGCTCAATGAGTTTTGTGTCTCCTGTGTACATCCTGCGATAAGCAACATCATTATGACTGCCAATACTATTTTCAATTTCATAGCTTACTCCTAAAATTTTCAATATTGTAACACTTTTAGGCTTTTGGCATTCCAAATTTTTGGGTAATAAGTTCACCTTCATCATCAAAATAGAGATAATACAACTTATCTTTTTTTACCGATAAGCCTGCTAAGTATCGTAATGCCATATTTGCCTGTAGGGACCCAATATGCATCACAATAGGTGCAGTAATCCCTCCAGGTTTATGGTCTGAGATATTAAAGACTTGAAAGTTTGCCTCATCAAAAAAACAGACTTGCCCGTTAAACTCCTCTACAGA
>JALVXW010000301.1 GCA_027038155.1 Sulfurovum sp. | reverse complement strand
GAATAATCTCTTTCATTTCATTTAGAAATTTCATACTCTTTTTACCGCCTTGGTATTGCATCGCATGGTCGAAGAAGCTTAGTTGCATTGATATTTCCTTAATAGATATTTGTTGCTCTTGATATATTTATTTTACCATTTTTTTGGTTTAAGGTGGTTTGGGTGGGGGTTAATCAGAGGGTTCTATTATTTATTTGGACTACATATTTTAATTGGTGCGATGGCAATCGCCCCCTACGAAAAATTCGCTATAATACAAAAAAATATATTTAATAGGTAAAATATGAACGCAGACCTCAACACCCCACAACTCTACTTCAACCGTGAACTCTCATGGCTTCAGTTTAACTCTCGTGTGCTTGCTCAGGCACTTGATGAGAAACTGCCACCGCTTGAACGTCTAAAGTTTCTGGCTATCTATGGTACTAACCTTGATGAGTTTTATATGATACGTGTTGCAGGGCTCAAAGCACTCTTTAAGGCACGCATACAGGAAACAGGAGCGGACAAACTTACCCCCAAAGAGCAACTTGAAGAGATACATAGCTATCTTCACAAAGAGTATGAAGTTGTGGAGTCATGTTATGGCTCTATTATTGCTGCATTACACAAAAACGGTGTCAATGTCAAACCCTATGATACCCTAAATGACAAAGAGAAAGCAACCATTAAAAAGATGTTTTTTCATGAGATTTACCCTGTGATTATCCCTATTGCTATTGATGCCACACACCCCTTTCCGCATCTGAACAATCTCAGTTTTGGTTTGGCAATGACACTCAAAGATGACTCCAAAAACATTAAACATGGACTCATTCGTATTCCACGTATTTTACCAAGGTTTTTACAGTTAGAGGAGACCTTTGTTCCCATAGAGTCTGTGGTGGAGCATTTTGCTTCAGAGCTCTTTCCTGGCTTTACCCATGTTGCCTCTACCCCATTTAGGGTCACGCGTAATGCCGATATAGAGATAGAAGAGGAGGAGGCCGATGACTTTTTGGAGATTTTGCAAGAGGGGTTACGCTCTAGAAACAAAGGTTCTCTCATTCGCCTGGAGCTTATGAAGGGTGCAGACAAAAAACTGACTAAGTTTTTACGCTCCAACCTTAACCTGGACGAGAATGATATCTATACCTATACCAATCTGCCTCTTAACCTAGGTGGCTTATGGCAAATCGTAGGCGATAAAGCACTTTCACATCTGGTACTGCCTACTTTTAACCCTAAAATCCTGCCACCACTGGACTCTGAAAATATCTTTGATGCTATAGATAAACAAGATGTACTACTCTACCACCCTTTTGACAGTTTTGAGCCAGTTGTCAAATTTATTGAACAAGCCGCTGCCGATACAGAGACTATCGCGATACGCATGACGCTTTATCGTGCAGGTCAAAAGTCACCTATTATTAAAGCACTCATTGATGCAGTGCGTGATGGCAAACAGGTCATGGTGCTTGTGGAGCTTAAAGCACGCTTCGATGAAGAGAACAACTTACGCTGGGCTAGAGCTTTAGAAGATGCAGGAGCACACGTTGTCTATGGTATCCCTGGACTTAAAGTACATGCCAAAA
>JALVXW010000300.1 GCA_027038155.1 Sulfurovum sp. | reverse complement strand
CGTATGAGTATCTTATAGGGCAGTTTGCAGCGGGTAGCGGTAAAAAGGCAGGAGAGTTTTATACTCCGCAAGAGGTTTCGACTATACTCTCTCGTATTGTCTCTCTTGATAGCCAAGATCCAAGCACGGGGAAGAAAAAGAGACTTGAGAGTGTTTTTGACTTTGCTTGTGGTTCTGGCTCTTTACTTTTGAATGTCCGCCATCAGATGGGCAAGTATGGCATTGGTAAAATTTATGGGCAAGAGAAAAACATCACCACCTACAACCTCGCTCGTATGAATATGCTACTACATGGAGTAAAAGATAGTGAGTTTGAAATATTTCACGGCGATTCTCTTGCCAATGAGTGGGATATGTTATCAGATGAGAACCCTGCTAAAAAGAAACATTTTGATGCTGTAGTAGCCAATCCTCCTTTTTCACTTCGTTGGGATCCAAGTGATGAGATGAAAAAGGATTTTCGATTTAAAAACTACGGCTTAGCACCCAAAAGTGCGGCGGATTTTGCCTTTTTGCTTCATGGATTTCACTATTTGGACAAAGAGGGGACGATGGCTATCATCCTGCCTCATGGTGTGCTTTTTCGCGGTGGAGCAGAGGCAAAGATAAGAAAAAAGCTACTACAAGACGGTAATATAGATACGGTCATAGGTCTGCCCTCTAAGCTCTTTTTCTCTACCGGTATTCCGGTGTGTATCTTGGTGCTAAAGAAGTGCAAAAAGAGTGATGATGTGCTTTTTATCAATGCGGTAGAACATTTTGAAAAGGGCAAACGACAAAACAGACTGCTACCTGAACATATAGATAAGATAGTCGATACCTATCAATACAGAAAAGAGGAAGAGCGATACTCAAGACGGGTAAGTATGGAGGAGATAGAGAAAAACGACTTTAATCTTAATATCTCCCGCTATGTCAGCACAGCTAAGCCTGAGCCGATTGTAGATATAAAAGAGGTAAATAGAGAGATTAAAGCCTTAGAAGAAGAGATACAAACGGCAAAAAAGGAGCATAATAGCTATTTGAAAGAGTTGGGACTTGATTTGTTGGTATAAGTTGTAGCTTTTTGAGGACAATCTATTTTGCAGAGTTTTTAATGTAGTATTAGTTGAAATTTCAGCAGTTTAAAATCTAGAAAAATGTATACTTTTTTCTAGATAATTTTAATAAGGGAACTCTTTGCAAAAGCTTATAGAT
Source organism: Sulfurovum sp. (assembly GCA_027038155.1). Taxonomy (GTDB): domain Bacteria; phylum Campylobacterota; class Campylobacteria; order Campylobacterales; family Sulfurovaceae; genus Sulfurovum. The sequence continues at coordinate 389 of JALVXW010000300.1, read as the reverse complement.
AGAGCATTTTATTTTATATCAGGACATGAGAGGGGGTGGGCTTTTTCTTCAAGGGATTTGTTGGAAAAGTTTAGCCGTTCGCAAGCTGATAATTTGCTTTAGGAACTTGTTAAGCACGATAATATTCGCCGGGTTGGGCGTGGTGTTTGTGATTATCCAAAATATAGCAAACTGTTAAAAAAGAGTTTAATCCCCGATATAGACCAAGTGGCAAGGGCGATTGCTAGTTGGTTGGCAGTTAGCTGACCCTAAACTTCCAATTAAATGTAAGATTATGAATACGGCATTTACTAAGATTTGAAAATTCCTTACAATATGCTATAATTATAAAAAACATTTATAAAGGAGGCGGTTATGTTGCATTATAGACGGCGTAATTCTAATGAGCC
>JALVXW010000299.1 GCA_027038155.1 Sulfurovum sp. | reverse complement strand
TTTATGCTCTTTGCTGCTCCTCCACAAAAAGAGTTAGAGTGGAACGATAGTGCTGTAGAGGGTGCTTATAGATTCTTAAAAAAACTATACTCAAGAGGAGAAAAAGTTACTTCTAGCACTTTGCCAACTATTGAGCATAAAGCATTAAATAAACAAGAGCAAGAGGCAAGAGCTAAAGTTTACGAAGCTCTAAAGAAGGGTTACGAAGTTTACGATGGTACTTTTGCATTTAATACACTAATTGCTGCATGTATGGAAGCACTAAATGCTTTAGATAAACAAGATAACAGTGATGTGTGGGATGAGGGTATGTATATTATTTTACACTTATTAGAGCCGATTGTACCGCACATCTCTTATGAGCTTAGCTCAAAGCTATTTAACCTTAAGAATTTAGAGGGTAAAATAGAGCTTAAAGATGAAGTTTTTGAAAAATCTAACATAACTTATGCCATTACAATTAGCGGTAAAAAGAGAGCCGAAATAGATGTAGATGCAAGCTTAGGTAAAGATGAGGTTATCGCAGTTGCAAAAGAGGCAGCAGCTAAGTGGATAGATGGTAAAGAGATGATAAAAGAGATTTTCGTACCAAATAAATTGGTTAATTTTGTTGTAAGATAGGGGATATTATGAGACTGCTTTTTGCTTTTTTGTTTAGTTTAGTGTTAATAGGTTGTGGTGGTTATAAGCCAGTTGCTCAGTACTCAAAAAATATATTTAACGAACCTGTATTGGTAAAGGTTAAAATAGATCCAGAAGACCCAAGTACCGGTGAGTACTTACAAGATGAAATTTCAAGAATGGCTATAAATAGATTAAACCTATCTACAACAAAAAATGTAAACAAGGCAAAAGGTTATATACTTGTAAATAGTTATACTATAAATACAACACCAGCTACAAAAGATGATAATGGTAATATTATCAGATACAGTATAAATGCTGCAATAGAGTTTGCTGTTAAAGATAAAAAGGGCTTTTGGAGTAAGAATATAGTTGCTAGTGAATATGTTGCAGTTAAAGCAGAGTCTAGTGTGAGTCAAGTAGCAAAAGATAAGGCTACAAAGGTAGCAATAGGAAAAGCTTTAGATAGTTTTGTTCTTGCAGTAATTCAAAGAGGACAAAAGTTGGCTAAAGAGGAAGCAGAAAATAGAGATAAGCCAGAAAATATAGAAGATAAAACTATAAATAATCAAGAGAGTAACACCAATAATAGTAACTCTTTAGAGTCAATATCAGATAGTGCAGGTGAAGAAGAGAGTAATATAGAGAGTGACTCTACAGCCTCTGAAGATAATGTAGATGATAGTAATATTGATGAATCTAATGCAGATAAACCATTAATAAATTTAGTAGTTGTAGATGATGACAATGACCAAAATGGAAACGATACAGGTTTAAGTAATGAGAATAGCACCCCTACAAAAATTCTTAGCTACTAAACCGATATACTACACAAAATTTGACCCTACCAGAATTGTAAAAGCGTACGAACTTATTAAAAATAGAATTTCGCACCCAAAGAGGGTGCAGTTAATTGGCACTAATGGAAAAGGTAGTACAGGTCGAGCAATCGCACATTTAGCTAGT
>JALVXW010000298.1 GCA_027038155.1 Sulfurovum sp. | reverse complement strand
TTCAAAAGTCAAACGTATCGCTTCTGAGTTTGGTGACAGCTATATTGCAAGAGATATTTTTATTGACAATATCCATACTGTACCCTACATTCACAAGCAGTTACGCAAAGCAGTAAAAGTAGCAAAAAAGAAAGGGTATGCCATCGCCATAGGGCATCCACACTATGTCACAATGCAGGCACTCTCCTCGGCTAACGCTATTTTAAAAGATGTTGAGTTAATATATGTAGATGAACTTCTAAAAATTTTAAACAAGGGACAATAGATGAAAGGTATATTTACAGCAGTGTTGATAGGGCTTGTTTTCTTTGCTTTGGCACTTTTGGCTTTTACGATGCAGCATGCGACACTTATAGGTTTGGTAGCTTTTTTGGTCACACTTTGGACCAATGAGGCACTGCCTTTGGGAGTGGTCTCTATTTTGCCTATTATACTCTTTCCTATCTTTGGGATTTTAGATACCAATGCGGTTACGCCAAATTATGCAAAATCTATCATATTTCTTTTTATCGGAGGGTTTATGTTGGCTATCGCGATAGAAAAAACAGGTTTGCACAGATATTTCTCCGCCAAACTTTTAGGCTTTTTTCCTCAAACTCCACGGGGTATTATCTACGCTTTGGCTATCACCTCTGCGTTGCTTAGTTCAGTACTCTCCAATACAACAATTACGCTTATGCTTATGCCCATAGCACTCTTTTTGAGCGAGAACAAAAGGCTCAAAGTACGCTTTTTGCTTGCCACTGCTTATGGGGCAAGCATAGGAGGGATACTCACCCCCATTGGTACACCACCCAACCTTATCTTGATGGGATTTTTGGAAGAGCATGCCTTAGAGTCTTTGGCATTTGGTGAGTGGATACTCTATATGTTGCCTATCGTAGGCTTGATGCTTCTTGTGATGCCCTGGCTCCTCTCTTTGGGTGTACAAACACAAAGCCTAGAAGATGTGAGTAGTACCATTCCAGAGCTTACTGCTACGCAAAAGAGACTCTATGGTATCATGGTACTTCTTGCTATTGTATTACTCTCCAATACTTTTTTTAAACAGTTTTTTGGATTTGCACTCAATGAAAAGCTTGTGTTACTAGGTTTTGGATTACTGATGTTTGTACCTAAAATCGGTTTTTTAGAGTGGGAAGACACACGCAATATGCCCTATGAGATTATCTTCTTGTTTGGTGCAGGGTTTAGTATCGCCTCAGCATTTAGTGCCACAGGGTTAGCAGCCCAGATAGCCACAAAACTAAGTTTTATTTCTCATATACCACTACTTTGGATGTTTATTATCGTAGCACTTTTTGTTACCTTTTCTACAGAAGTTACAAGCAACACAGCACTCACCTCTATAGCCATTCCTATCTTTTACGAGTTTGCAAAGAGTATGCCACCACACGAGGGGATGCTACTACTTATGGTAGCTACAGTTGCAGCATCATACGCCTTTATGCTCCCCATCGCCACCCCTCCCAATGCTATTGTGATGTCTTCAAGAGTTATCAGCATTAAAGAGATGGCAACTGTAGGGCTTAAACTGAATTTTATTGGGGTTGTTATCTTGTCTTTGGTAGCGTATTTTGTGTGGGGTTTGATTTA
>JALVXW010000297.1:2220-7447 GCA_027038155.1 Sulfurovum sp. | reverse complement strand
GTTTTTATGGGAGCATGATGGTTTGGAGTGTCGCTCACCTAAGGCATGTATGCGTGAGTTTTTTTCTGTAGGGTATCTGAATGAAGAGGAAATCTCCATGCTTTTACAGATGATAGATGACAGAAATTTAGCGACACATACCTATCATGAAGCGTTGGCGGATGATATTTTCTCACATATTGAAGCATATAGGGTGCTTTTGAAGCGTATTTATGGGCTTATAATAGCTCAATAATTTTATTTACAAAATTTCAAATAAAATCTTTTGTAGAGCATTATTATGCCCGCTACAAGGAGATTGGTCAGCAAACTATAAAGGTATAAAAAGGTAGTTCATTATGGCATATTATATTAATGATGGTGGAGAATACCAAGGTTATGAAGTTTGTAATATTGAAAATGGCTTAGGTGAAATTATTTTATATGGAGGCGATAGTGAGAGTGCATTATGCTTTTTAAATAAGCCCATTGCTTTTGTATGGCCTGATTGTGCAGGTAGCATTGCAGAATATTTATCCAGAACAGCTTCTTATAATGATTATGCAGAAACGCTAGAAAAAATACGACAGATAGTTGATGGAAGTATTGAATATGAGAATGTTCCACTTTCTGAGACATTAGCTGGATTACTAATATTATTTGAAAGCGGACAATATCTTATAGGAGAATATGAAATAGATGATTATGAACTATTTGATGTAAAAAAAACTATTTCAAGTCCAATGCACTACTATCCATTAGGATGGCCTTTTATTTTGACAAAACCAACAGGTGAATTAGATGAATCTACCATACAAGAGCATATGCAAAAAATCAAAAATGGAAAAAGACCTAAAGTAATTGTTGCTTCAGTTTATTACAATGGAACATTATATGTAATTGATGGGCACCATAAGCTAGAAGCATATAAAAGATTGAATATTTATCCTTGGGTTATAGAAATTGTATCAGTATTGTCTAAACCATTAAATGTAGAACTGGGATGTTCTATGTTAAACAATAATTCAAAGGTTATATATGAAAAAATTAAAAAAGAATATTTGAATTACATCATTCAAGAAAAACCAATTGACTTAGATAGTGAGTCTATTCTTGTACAAAGAGAAAAATTGAAAACATGTATTGGTAAGAAAGGATTATAGTTGATATCCTATAACTTAATTAAAAAACTAATGAATTTTTAAGAAACATAGAACGTAATCCTTTAAAATTTTGATTTAATGGGCTTTGGTTACGCAGAATTAATGATGAATATAGATTTATTCATAAAGCCTATGATGACGTTATAACTGTACTCTCCTATCGTTACCATTATAAATAACCAAATCCTAACCTACCTTTCGCTATAATCCCACCAATTACGCCGTCGTCATGATGGCGATTGCGAGGATTTTTATGTTACTTTTTACACCAGGACCTACGCCCGTACCCGAGTCTGTACGTTTGGCAATGGCTACACCGACACTTCACCATAGAACACCAGAATTTGAAGCGATTTTCAAAGAGACACGAGCACTGCTTTTTAAACTTTTTGCTACTGACGAAGTCATCATGCTTGCAAGCACCGGAACAGGGGCTATGGAGGCTGCTGTGACGAACCTTTGTCACGATACGCTGCTCTCTATTAACTCTGGAAAGTTTGGTGAGCGTTTTGGCAAGATTGCTTTGGCACATGGACTTAACAATGTTGAGATAAAACATGAGTGGGATACACCTGCTACTGTAGAAGAGGTGGTAGAAGCTCTAAAAGCAAATCCTTCAGTAGATGCCATAGCGATTCAGATATCTGAATCTGCTGGTGGGCTTCGTCACCCAGTGGAAGAGATTGCTTCAGCGGTGAAGGCGATAAATCCAAATATTATGGTGATTGCAGATGGGATTACCGCGGTGGGTGTGGAGCGTATTGATGTGGCAAATATTGACTGTCTCATTGCAGGAAGCCAAAAAGCACTAATGTTACCACCAGGGTTGGCGATACTAGGGCTTAGCAATGCAGCCATTGAAAAAACAGGTGCAGGAAAAGGGTACTACCTTAACTTAGCCTCTGAGATAAAAAAACAAAAGCAAAATACGACAGCCTATACGGCGGCTACGACACTCATTATTGGACTGCGTGCCGTACTTCAAGAGATAGAGGCTAATGGTGGGTTAGGTAAACTGTTTTGTGATACAGCACGCCGTGCCAAAGCCACACGTTTTGCACTTGAAGCGTTAGGACTACATTCGTACCCAAAAACACCAGCACGCTCTATGACAACGATTGATGATGAGAACGCCAAAGAGATACGCGATCTGCTTAAAACTGACTTTGGTGTCAATGTGGCAGGTGGACAGGACCACCTAAAAGGTAAAATTTTCCGTATTAACCAGATGGGACTCATTGAGCCTTATGAGATGGTTGCCGCAGTAACGGCAGTGGAACTAGCCCTTGCTAAGCTTGGACGTAGAGCGTTTGATGGTACAGCTTCTCGTGTGTTTCATGAAGAGTACTTTAAATCAGTTTTAAATAAAGAAGAGAAATAATGGTCTATGAGCACGAAATCCCTTCAGGGTCCAAACTTTACTTTGGCGAGTCCGCAAAGATAAAAAGAGAGATAGAGTTCGTCTCGGCTGAACTTTTAGAAAATTTAGGGTTTGCAGAGATAGTCACACCACTCTTTTCATACCACCAACAGACAAGTTTTAATGACAAAAAACCTCTACTTAAACTCAATGATGAGCAAAACCATGAAGTCACACTTCGTGCAGACTCCACAGCAGATGTAGTACGCATTGTCACAAAAAGACTAGGACGAAGTACAGCGTCTAAAAAGTGGTTTTATGTGCAGCCGACAGTGACTTTTCCTACTAAGGAGCAGTATCAAATCGGTGCTGAGGTGATAGATGGAAGTTTTGAAGAGGTAGCCAGAACCGCAGTGATGCTTTTGGCCGAGATGGATGCAAAGCCAGTGATGCAGATAGCCAATATTCGCATCCCTCACCTGCTTAATGAAAAGTATGGGGTCTCTCTTGATATACTGAAGTCTATGCATATTGAGCAGATTATGGCGATAGATCTACCATGGATTGAACAGCTTGTTCGCATCAATTCAGTTGCTGATTTGGAAGATTTGTCTCCATTTCCAAGTGAGATAAAAGTAGAATTAGAGAAGATAAAAGAGGCAACGCAAACATTAAAGTATGACAATATGGTTATCTCTCCACTCTTTTATGCGAAGATGCGTTATTATGACTCTTTGACGTTTAGAATGTTTGAAAACAATAGCCTTTTGGCAATGGGTGGAATTTATACGATTGATGGTGTAGAGGCAGCAGGATTTGCACTCTATACAGATGAGTGTGTTGCATATAAGATGGATAAGGGTGAATAGATGAGTAGTAAAGCAGATTTAATTGTAGGTCTCCAGTGGGGAGATGAAGGTAAAGGGAAGATTGTTGACCATATGGCACAGACACATGACTATGTCTGTCGTTTTGCAGGTGGACACAATGCAGGACACACGATTGTCATAGGCGATAAGAAGTATGCACTTCACCTCATACCTTCTGGTGTACTTAATCCCTCAGCTAAGAACATCGTAGGAAATGGTGTGGTACTCTCTCCTGTAGATTTTATTGAGGAGATGGAGCAGTTTGATAATTTGGAGGGAAGACTTTTCCTTTCAGACAAAGCACATGTGTTACTCCCTTACCATGCACAGATAGATCAAGCCAGAGAGCGTATGAAGGGTGATAAAGCCATTGGTACGACAGGTAAAGGGATCGGACCAGCATATGGTGACAAGATAGCACGTATAGGACATAGACTAGGTGAGCTTCTTAACCCTGAAAAATTGACTGCAAAAATTGTTGCCTATTTTGCGATGAACAAACCACTCTTTGATGCTATGGGTGTTGAAGCACCCAATGAAGCGGAGCTTTTAGTAGAGCTTCAGGGCTATAAAGATGCATTAGGCTCTTTCATTACCGATACAACACAGATGATGTGGGAGATAATGGATGCTGACAAAAAAATCTTACTAGAGGGAGCACAAGGAACGATGCTAGACATCGACCATGGTACCTACCCTTATGTTACCTCTTCTACCACAGTCAGTGCAGGAGCATGTTCAGGGTTGGGTATCAACCCTAAAGATATTGGTAAAGTCACAGGGATTGCCAAAGCCTACTGTACCAGAGTAGGAAATGGGCCTTTCCCAAGTGAAGAGTTTGGTGATGAGGGTGACACACTGCGTAAAAATGGACATGAATTTGGCACAACAACAGGTCGTCCACGTAGATGTGGTTGGTTTGATGCCGTAGCGATGCGTCATGCAGTACGTGTCAACGGTGTGGATCAGGTAGCCTTGATGAAACTGGATGTACTTGATGGTTTTGATGAGGTTAAAGTGTGTGTGGCTTATGAGGTGGATGGCAAAGAGATAAACTATGTACCCTATGACCTTGAAGATGCAACACCTATTTATAAATCTTTCCCAGGTTGGGATAAGACAGAAGGGGTAAGAGCGTTTGATGATTTGCCAGATACGGCTAAGTCATACATTGAAGCACTTGAAGCGATGATAGGGACAAAAATAGGGATTATCTCCACAAGTCCAGAACGTGAAGACACAATAATTAGATAATAAAGGGGTAGCAATGAGACTAAAACCACAACAGACAGGATATGTAGCAACCAAAATAGGGATTGACTTAGCCAATGCACCTTTTATTACTTTGCCAAAAGGAAAAGATGCGGTAGTAGAGGCTGCTAAAAAAATCATTGATGAAAATCTTACAAAAGAGCGTGCATTGGATGAAAAGGTCAAAAAAATTATTGAGGAAAACTATGATGAGATAGAGTTTCAGCATGCAGATGAGAGACAACTCTTCTTTATGATTAAAAAGAAGATGGCACCAGAGCATGGGGTGATTATGAACTATGATGACCGTTACAATGATTTGGCACACCTTATTTTGGATGAGTTGTATGAAAACTATTTGGCTGAGTATGATGTTAATGAAAATCAGGTAAAAAATGTAATTTTTAAATCGTTTAAAGCTTTTGCCGATGCCTATGATGAGATAGATGATATTGTTTATGAGAAAATTAAAGGTATGCAAAAAGAGATTATTCCTGGAAGTCAAGAGTATGAGCTTCTTTATGAAAGATTGTATCAAGAGGAACTTTTAAAAAGAGGGATGCTTTAAGAATGAAGAATGAAGAATGAAGAATTAAAAATTAAAA
>JALVXW010000297.1:0-2120 GCA_027038155.1 Sulfurovum sp. | reverse complement strand
AATTAAAAATTAAAAGTGGGAGTCTTGTATGCAAAAAGTAAGTTTGTATTTTGAAAATGGGTTGATGCTTGAAGCCAAGAGTTTTGGTGCTACGGGGACTTCTGTGGGGGAGATTGTATTTAATACCTCTCTTACAGGCTATCAAGAGATTGTGACAGATCCCTCTTATGCGGGGCAGTTTGTGACCTTCACGATGCCTGAGATTGGGAATGTGGGGTGTAATGCACAAGATATGGAGAGTAGAGGTGCTCACTGTAAGGGTATCATCGTTCGTACCTACCAAGATAGACCCTCTAATTTTAGATGCGAAGAGACACTAGCATCACTCTTAAAGAGAAATGGTGTTTTGGGTATCTGTGAGATAGATACACGTTTTCTCACTAAAATGCTTCGTGAAGAGGGTGCGATGATGATGGTGGCTTCAACGGAGATACATGAGGAAGCAGAGTTAAAAAAAGTACTAGAGAGCTCTCCTCGTATTGAAGAGGTAAATTACATTGAGCAGGTGAGCACCAAAGAGTCTTATGTACATAACGAAGCACGTTACAATATGAAAACCTTTGACTATGATAAGCCACAAACAACCAAAAAAATCATCGCACTTGATTTTGGTATCAAAAGAAATATCTTAAATGAGCTTACCCATGCAGGCATGGAAGTAACTGTTGTGCCTAATGATATGTCAGCAGAAGAGATTATCGCTAAGATTGAGAGTAAAGAGAGTGATGGTGTCTTTTTATCAAATGGGCCTGGGGATCCACTCATCTTAAAAGAGGAGCAAGAGAAGATTAAAAAACTTATTGCCCATAAAGTACCACTTTTTGGTATCTGTCTTGGGCATCAGTTACTATCTATTGCTCATGGGTACGATACATACAAGCTACAGTTTGGACACCATGGGGGGAACCACCCCGTACTTAATGCGATGACAAATACCGTAGAGATTACTGCACAAAACCACAACTATAATGTACCAGATAATATTACAGAAGTGGCAACTGTAACTCATAAAAACCTATTTGATAATACTATTGAGGGGTTAAAATATAACGACTCTCCAACCATGTCTGTGCAGCACCACCCAGAAGCAAGTCCCGGACCACATGAATCGGCGTATATTTTTACAGTATTTAGGGAAATGTTGTAAAATTAAAAATTAAAAATTAAAAATTAAAAATTAAAAATTAAAAATTAAAAATTAAAAATTGAGGAAAATATTGTGAATATTGCTATACTCTTTGGGGGTTCAAGCTTTGAGCATGAGATAAGTATTGTCTCTGCAATTACGATGAAAAAAGTGTTGAAAAAATCTACACTTACATATATTTTTGTAAGTGATGATAGAAAATTTTATCTTATAGATAGTGATAAAATAGACTCTAAACTCTTCTCATCTGGTGAGTATAAAAAATCTAAAGAGCTCACACTAAAGCAGGGTGGATTTTTTATAGATGGTATGTTTGGTTCAAAAGCTGTAATTTTTGATGGATTACTCAATCTCATTCATGGGCGTGATGGTGAAGATGGTAAAATTGCTTCCATGATGGAGTTTTTTAATATTCCTTTTATCTCTCCACGTATGGAAGCATCAGCACTCTCTTACAATAAACTCTATACGAAGTTTTTGGCCCAAAGTCTAGGAGTAAAAACTGTTGCCTATGAGTATCTATCTAAAAATGATGAGAGAAAAATCTCTATGGATTTTCCAGTTATAATTAAACCTGTTCGCTTGGGTTCTAGTATAGGTGTTAGCATAGTAAAAGAGGCAAGTGAGCTTGACTATGCCCTAGATGTCGCTTTTGAGTTTGATACAGATGTAATAGTAGAACCTTTCATAGAAGGTGTAAAAGAGTTTAATCAAGCAGGGTGCTATACATCTAAGTGGGAGCTTTCTATAGTAGAAGAGCCACATAAAGAGGAGTTTTTAGACTTTGAAAAGAAATATATGGATTTCTCTCGTGACTCTCAAGTGCTTTCAGCCGACATTGATGAAGCTACAAAAGCAAAAATCCAAGAGAGCTTTAAGAAGATATATAATCCACTCTTTTTAGGAAGTATTATTCGTTGTGACTTCTTTGTAGTTGATGGTGAAGTACTCCTAAATGAGATAAACCCAATCC
>JALVXW010000296.1 GCA_027038155.1 Sulfurovum sp. | reverse complement strand
TGACTTTCCTCTACTCTCTTACTATGCTTCACACGATGGAGCAGAGTGGATGGTGCTTGCAGGCAAAACCTTTAACCATGAGAGTTATGGCTTTATGTTTACCCAAAACTCTCCTTATGTAGAGAGGATCAATACTGCTTTGCTTAAACTCAAAGAGAATGGCTACTACAAAGCCCTCTACGATAAATACTTTGGAGAGAAATAGGCGTGAGAGTATCAGATATAGACACTAAAGCATTTTCACTGGTACTCTCTGGTGGGGGAGCATTAGGTATTGCACACTTAGGGGTACTGCATGACTTAGAGACACGTTCGCTTGTACCCTCTGAAATCATCGGTACCAGTATGGGCGGGATTATTGGTGCGTGTTTGGCACTGGGGATGCGTGAGTCGGAGATTTACGAAGCGATTGTGAGATTCTCTTCTGTAAGCAAGTGGATTAAATTCTCTTTTTCTGGCAATGCTATTGTAGATAACAGTAAAATAGAGGCTATCTTTACAACCCTTTATGGCGATAAAAAGATGAAAGAGACCCTCATCCCTCTAAAGATTATCGCCACAGATATATATACAGGTCAAAAGCGTGTTTTTACTGCCAAAGATGATGTGACTATCAAAGATGCCGTTTTAGCGACTATGGCGATACCAGGGATATTTGATGAACACAGCATCCAAAATAGAACCTATGCAGATGGCTTTTTGTGTGAAAATCTAGGCGTCAATGAAGCCAGTTTTGATACACTGCTTGCCGTAGATGTATTGGGTACAAATGCTTTTGAAAAAACGCTTCCCGATAACTTTTTTAAGACCTCCAATGTCTTAGAGATGTTTGAACGCTCTATGCGACTCTTGATCTACAACCAGACACAAACACACATAAAACATCTCAAAAAAGAGATTTTGCTTATCGAACCCCATACAAGCGACTATACAACCTTTTCATTTCATAAACATCAAGAGATACGCTCACGTGGATTGGGACTTTTAGATGATTGAAAATGGCTTTACCTACCTTGCTGTACTGATGATGATTGCTTCTAGCATCGTTTACATCGAGAAAAAGAGCCAACACAGGCTTTTTGCGTACCTACCTGCAATTGTCATAATTTATTTTGTGGTGATGCTCGCTTCTACCTTTGGGCTATGGCACAAAACAGACTCCATCACAACAACCTACAAAACACTCAAGTCCAATCTTCTGCCTGCGATGATATTTCTCATGCTTCTGCTTGCCGATATGAGAGAAATCTTTAAACTGGGTAAAAAGATGTTGCTTACCTTTCTTTTGGCTTCCGTGAGTATCGCTATGGGATTTGTAGGTATGTTCGCTCTTTTTCATACCTCGTTTACAGAGGAGAGTTGGAAAGCCTTTGCGGCACTTAGTGGCTCGTGGATGGGAGGTACTGCAAATATGGTAGCCATACAAGGTGCCCTCAATCTACCTGACTCTGCCATGGGTTACACCCTGCTCATCGACTCTATAGACTACGCCATTTGGGTGATGATACTCTTAGCCCTTGTCCCTTTTGCTAACAAATTTAACGCATGGAGCAGAGCAGATACTTCTGTTTTAGAGGAAGTCGGCGTACGTTTGGCTGCCA
>JALVXW010000295.1 GCA_027038155.1 Sulfurovum sp. | reverse complement strand
ATACGGCTCTGTTCAAAGAAATACGCCTCTTTATTTGCTGCACGGATCTGATGAAAAAGCTCCAAAGTTTCGGTTAAACTTGACTGAAACATCTCTACTGCTCTGTTCTCCTCCTTTTTCAGCTCCCCTACATTTCTGGCGAGCTTCACAGTAAACAGTACTACAATAGGATTGGTAATAAGGATAAAAATAGCCAACTGCCAATGTATCCACAAAAGGACAACCGCAGAAAAAAGTAACATCAAAACTGCCACAATAAGTTTGGAGACAGTAGAACTCACAAACCCATCAATAGTTTCTACATCTGTCACCAGTTTGGAGGTCACTGCTCCTACACGCATCATCTCATACTCTTTAAGTGAAACACGCTCGAGATGTCTAAGCAGAGACTCTCTCATTTTAAAAGTAATATTTTTTGATATGGAAACGAATACTTTACTCTGTATTATCGACAATACCGTACTTAATATACGAAGCACGATGATACTGGCCAAGACAAAAAGAACATAGCCTTTTGTATCAGAAACAAAAAGGTGTTGACTTATCCAAGAGATAAATCCATGCTCTTTTCCTAAAAGTAACTCATCCACAAGTATAGGAATTAAAAGAGGAGTGGCAATAACAAGAAGCGTAGAGGCTATAGCTATCATATTTCCAAATATGACCTCTTTCTTGTAGCTAAACAGTTGCCTAACGATACCTTGTATAGTACAATCTCTAGGCATCAAACTATCTTCAAAATTTCTGTTAAATCCTTAATATCCACACAATGTGTCGCTGCCTCTTTGAGTATAGGTTTTCCACAAAATGCCACACGTGTATCTGCGTGAGCAAACATACTTAGGTCATTGGCACCATCACCTACGACTAGGGTATCTTTACGGTCAACACCAAGCAGGGCTTGCAGACGTACTATCATATCACCTTTAGCTTGTGAGTACATCATCTCTCCCCCTACAGCACCTGTAAGGATACCATTCTTATCTGCATGAAGAAAATTGGAAAAATCTGCATCTATACCTAACTTCTGGCACGCTGGTTTGGTAGCATCTCTAAAGCCTCCAGAGAAACAGACTACAGTATAGCCTCGCTCTTTGAGTCCTGCTACAACTTCAGATGCACCAGGCATCATAGGGAGGGTTTGGCAAATCTCCTCTACCCTGCTTTGAGGTAAGCCTTTGAGCAGTGCTACACGCTCTACAAGAGAGGCATAAAAATCCAACTCTCCTGCCATTGCACGCTCGGTAATGGCTACTACCTGCTCCTTAAAACCAAGCTCTTGTGCAAAAAAATCAATAGTCTCACCATCCATCAGCGTGGAGTCAAAGTCAAAAACTGCTAGTTTTTTCATCTATCTATACCTTGTAGACTGTAGGATGGGCATTCCTGCCCACCAATATGATATTTGAACTTCATTCACGGTGGGTTAGAAAACCCACCCTACAGTATTATTTTGGTAGAATTATATCAATAAATCCATAACGAGAAACCTATGTTTGAAAAATTTTGTGACGTCCTATGCCTTGAAAAAGAGTTTATCACTGTTGAGATTAATCCACCTCATGGTGCTTCTATAGAGGGGATTATTGAAGATATTAAAAAATATAATCT
>JALVXW010000294.1 GCA_027038155.1 Sulfurovum sp. | reverse complement strand
ATAGTAAAAGGTTAAAGAGAGGCAGGCATTGGTTAATCTTCCTTACTCTCAGGTTTACAGGAGCAAGAATAAGTGAAGTCTTAAACGTCAAATATGAAGATATAGACTTTAGAAACGCAGAAATAAGGCTAATAACGCTTAAGCGTCATAATAAAAATAAAGACAAGAAAAAGAAAGACCAATACCGCATTGTTCCCGTCCCTGCTAACCTAACAAGCGAGATAGCAAGCTATATAGCACAATTCCCTTATGTGAAAGATAAGTTGTTTAAAATAGACAGAACAACCTTTAATAAGGTCTTTAAAGAAATGTGCCTACAATCAGGTATTCCAAGCAAGCTGGCTCACCCACACATACTCAGACATACAAGAGCTATAGAACTTCTTAGAGCAGGTGTACCTGTGACAATAGTTCAGGACCTATTAGGCCATTCGGCTCTAACAACAACAGCTATTTATCTTAAAATCAGCGGGCAGGAGGCAAAGGGGATACTGAGGGAAAAGGGGTTAATATAAAGTGAAGCTCCTTATAGCGGTCAGCGCCACTGTTTTCAGCAGCTTGGGTTGGTGGTTGGGAAGCAAGATTAGTATATACGCCTCACTATTGCTCAGTACGATTGGAGGATTGGTTGGTATATACGTTGCATATAAAATTTTCAAAGAGTTCTTTTGACTTTTACCTGCCTGCTGTTGGTTTTTTACTGCGAGAATGAACAATTCTATTTTATATTTACAAACCTAATAATTTCCGATAAAATCATACCCACAAACCTAAAAGAGGTGATTTATGCTTGAGCATCTGTTTTCTTATCAAAGAAAATTGTTCAGAAAGTACTCGTCTATAACATACAGAAGATATTTTTTTAACGTCATAGCCTCTTTAAAAAGCATAATGATAGGCATAGTTGGAGCGAGGGGTGTAGGAAAAACCACTTTTTTAGTGCAGTACCTGGATTCAATTGACATACCACCATCTAAGAAACTCTATGTAACTGCCGATACAATACCGGCCGTTTCTCTTTTTGAGATAGCAGAGGAGTTTGCAAAGAGAGAAGGTAAAGTACTGGCAATAGACGAGATACACAAATATCCAGATTTTGAGATTGAATTGAAAAAGATCTACGACATCTTGGATCTCAAAGTTCTATTTAGTGGCAGCAGTGCTTTAAAAATAGACAACTCAAAAGCCGATCTAAGTAGAAGGGCTGTAATTGTAAATGTGAGAGGTTTATCTTTTAGAGAGTTTCTGGAGATTAGGGATGACATAAAACTACCTGTTTTATCTTTAGATGACATAATTAAAAATCACACAGACATAGCTTACGAGCTTTTGGATAAGATCAGCCTGAAAAATAGATTTGATGAGTACGTTCAAAAAGGCTACTACCCATTTTACTTTGAGGATCAAGATATGTATTTATTGAAACTTAAAGAAACTGTTAATACAGTCATAGAGGTTGATATACCCTCGATATTCCCATTAGAGTTTACAACCGTATCCAAACTGAAGAAACTTGTGTATTTGATTTGTGAGTCATACCCTTACACTCCCAACATGAAAGAGTTGCTGAATAAAATGGGCATGAATAAGGCAGATTACAAAAACTTATACAGATA
>JALVXW010000293.1 GCA_027038155.1 Sulfurovum sp. | reverse complement strand
ACAAATCACAAATCACCAGACCCCTAGTAGAGTTTGTTTATCAAGAGGGGATTGTTAATCTTTTGGGAGATGACAGGCTTATACTTTCGCTCAATAAACCACTCAAACGCAAAAAAGTCAAAAAAGCCTCTATCATCTTAGATGAGCTCAAACCAGGGGATTATGTGGTACATGAGAATCATGGTGTAGGAATTTTTAAAGGGATAGAAAAACGTGAAATTTTAGGAAGTATGAGTGAATTTGTACTCATTCACTACCAAAATGAAGATGCTCTGCTCATTCCTGTATCAAATTTAGAAACCATAGACCGTTATGTAGCAGAAGGTGGAGCATTGCCTGTGCTTGACCGCATGGGTAAAGCCAGTTTTAAAAAGCTCAAAGGCAAAGTCAAAGAGAAACTTTTTGCTATTGCTTCACAAATTATCAATCTTTCGGCACAGCGTCACTTGAAAAAAGGCATAAAATTAGTAAGTAGTGAACAGGGAGCAAGTAGCAGTGAAGAGAGAGAGCTAGGTAGAGAGATAGCTGTTGCTCATAAACTTTTTCTTTCTCAGGCTGGGTTTGTACATACCGAAGACCAAGAGCGTGCCATTAACGATATGCTTGACGATATGCGTTCAGGCAAGATGATGGACAGACTGCTTTCTGCCGATGTGGGTTTTGGTAAAACAGAGGTGGCGATGAATGGGATGTTTGTGGCAGTAAAAAATGGCTACCAAGCGATGATGATAGCCCCTACGACACTGCTTAGTTCTCAACACTACAAGTCACTCAAAGAGCGTTTTTATGGTCATGGTATCAACGTAGCAAAACTTGATAGATTTACCACTGCCAAAGAGAAGAGACTCACACTTAGAGGACTAGAAGAGGGAACTATAGATGTGATAGTAGGTACCCATGCCCTGCTTAAAGCCAAATTTAAAAACTTAGCCCTTGTGGTTATTGATGAAGAGCATAAGTTTGGGGTAAAGCAAAAAGAGGCACTTAAAGAGATAGCTATTGATGTGCATCTACTCTCTATGTCTGCGACACCTATACCGCGTTCACTCAATATGGCGATGTCGCAGGTGAAGAGTTTTTCTGAGATTCTTACCCCTCCTGTAGAGCGTCAAGGGGTACGTACTTTTGTCAAATCGTATGACCATAAAGTGATTAAAGAGGCGATTTTACGTGAGTTAAGACGTGGCGGACAGATATTTTATGTCTTTAACTCCATTGCAGGGATAGAGGAGAAGAGAAAAGTCCTTTTAGAGATACTTCCCAAACTTCGCATCGCCGTATTGCACTCCAAAATATCCGCCAAAGAGACAGAAGATGAGATGATGAAGTTTGAAGATGGAGAGTATGATGTGCTACTCTCTACCTCCATTGTGGAGTCAGGTATCCATATGCCTCATGCCAATACAATGATAGTTGATGGGGCAGACAACTTTGGTATCGCAGACCTTCATCAGCTTAGAGGGCGTGTAGGGCGTGGTGGCAAAGAGGGGTATTGTTACTTTATGGTAACAGACAAAGAGCGTTTGACAGACAATGCCAAGCGTCGTTTGCTTGCACTGGAGTCTCACTCAGATTTAGGCTCTGGAGCAGTATTGGCATTTCATGACCTAGAGATACGTGG
>JALVXW010000292.1 GCA_027038155.1 Sulfurovum sp. | reverse complement strand
TATCACTAAAATAGAGCTCTGCATAGGAGAGTTGCCAAAGTAGAAAGTTTGATAGCCTCTCCTCTCCAGAAGTACGTATAAGGATATCAATATCCGTATAGGGTGTCTGTAGGGCATTTGAGATATCCTCTTCGCTTATACTGTCTTTTCCCTCTTGTATAAGTTTGTTGACTGTAGCCGTAATCTCTGCCCGTCCTCCATAGTTTAGTGCGAGGATTTGAGTGAGATTTGTATTGTCTCTTGTAAGATACTCTGTCTCTTTGATACGTGCTTTTAAAGATTTGGAGAAGGCATTGATATCTCCTATCGCCCGAAAGCGAATACTGTTTTTCTGATAGGTATGTAGCTCATTTTTAAGGTATCTCTCCAGAAGTTTCATAAGAAATTCAACTTCTACTTTGGGGCGTTTCCAGTTCTCTGTACTAAAGGCATAAAAGGTTGCTGTCTCTATGCTCTCATGTGCTGCACAGTAGGTGGTAATATCACGAATAGTCTCTGCTCCTGCCTCATGCCCTTTGGTGCGTTTGAGTCCACGCTCCTTTGCCCATCGTCCATTACCATCCATAATGATTGCAAGGTGTTTAATCGTATTGTTAGACATCAGTATGACACACCTGTAGGTTGATTGTTGTTATGACTAAGCTTTTTTGCTTCATTGAGTATGTTAAAGGCGAGTGTTAGCTTGTCTGCACGCCCCAAAGGTACCTGTGCCTCTTTGGTAATAAAGGTGATTTCATTCTCATCTCCTCCAAAACTTTTGGCATCATCAAGCAGGTTATAACATACCGCATCAACATCTTTTTTCTCTAAAAGTGCTATGGCATTGTTTAAACCCTCTTTGGAGTCCATTTCCGCTTTAAATGCTACTGTTTTTATCTCTGTTTTATTGAGACTAGAGAGTATATCTGTTGTCTGTGTAAGCTCTATATTCCAAGACTCCCCAATCATAGATTTTTTGAGTTTACCTGCTTGTGGATATTTGGGCTTATAGTCTGCAACCGCAGCCACCATAAACAAATAGGGCTCTTTTTGTATCAGGTGTCTGTCACTGGCATTCATAGAGGCTTTAGACATTTTCCCTTTTTTGGCTACACGTATGGCATCTACGGTGTAGTCATGCATCTCCGTTGCATCTTCCACATCAATAGTATAGATGTCTTGAGGTAAGCCCTCATTTCCCATTGTTGTAATACAACAGACATCTGCACCTTTGAGGTAGAGAGATAAGCAGAGTGCTTTTGCCATCTTCCCAGAAGAGAAGTTGGAGATGTAGCGTACTTCATCTATCTTTTCTCTGGTGCCTCCACCTGTAACCACAATACGTCTATCTTCCCAAAAAGGCTCTTTAAGGAGGGCTTTTGCCACTTCAAAAAATATCTCATGAGGGTCTGCTAATGCACCATTACCCACATCACCACAGGCAAGTTTTTTCTCTTGTGGCTGTATGATGGTATAGTCATTGACCCCCAGCATCTTAAGACTTCCTGCGGTGTAGTGGTTGGCTAACATCTGTGTATTGGCAGCAGGAGCGACAATCATCTCGCCTTTAAAAGCGAGTGCGGTTTGGGTCAAAATGTTATCGGCTATCCCTTTAGAGAGTTTATTGAGCGTATTGGCAGTTGC
>JALVXW010000291.1 GCA_027038155.1 Sulfurovum sp. | reverse complement strand
GTGGCGTACTCTCTATGGCTCATGCAGGACCAAATACAGGTGGAAGCCAGTTCTTCATCACTTTTGTAGCAACGCCACACCTAGATGGTGTACATACTGTATTTGGTGCAATAGACGAAGATGATACCGAAAGTTTTATGGTACTAGACACTATTGAACAAAATGATGAGATAGAGTCTATTGAGATTGTAGCTTCCAAGGCGTAGTTTCGTAGGGTGCGGTTGCCACCGCACATTTTATGCATATTTTTATCAAGGTGCTGTAGCAACAGCACCCTACAAAGGATACCCATGTTTGGATTCTATCGTGTCGCATCAGCAGTAAACAAAACAGTCGTAGGTAACCCTGCCAAAAACGCTGAAGAAGTTTTAACACTTATTAATGAGGCTCACGCCAAAGAGGTTTGTGTCATTGTATTTCCAGAGCTAACACTTACAGGATACACTGCCAGTGACCTTTTGATGAACCAGACGCTCATCACTTCTCAAAATGATGCACTTTTATATATATTAAAAAATATAGAAAAACGTAATACCATCGCGATTATCGGTATAGCCGTCTTTGAAGCCGATAGACTCTACAACTGTGCTGCAGTGATTCAGCATGGTAAAATATTAGGTATAGTACCCAAATCCTACCTGCCAAACAAAAAAGAGTTTTATGAAAAACGTCAGTTTGCCACAGGGCGTGACATCACACGAACCACACTTGACTTGCTGGGTATGGAAGTGCCTTTTGGGGTTGACCTTCTCTTTGCAGATAAAGCTGATATGACCTTTGGTATAGAGATATGCGAAGACCTTTGGGCAGTCACACCACCTAGCAACCACATGGCATCCAATGGTGCCAACCTGCTCTTTAACCTTAGTGCGAGTAACGAACTCATAGGCAAACATGCGTACCGTGAAGAGCTTGTGCGTACGCAGAGTGCCAGATGTATGGCTGCGTATGTCTATAGCTCAGCAGGTGTGGGAGAGAGCACCACAGATACCGTCTTTGGTGGGCATGCGATCATCTCTGAGTATGGCTCTACATTGGCTCAAAATGAGCGTTTTTCTATGCAGAGCCATCTTATTACGGCAGATGTAGATTTGGAGCGTCTCAAATGGCTTAGGCTCAATGAGTCCAGCTATGGTGATGCCAGACGAAAAAAAACAAGGCTTATCAAGGTAGATACCCTTCCTGTACTCTCTCATATAGAACGCACCATTGACCCTAGCCCCTTTGTGCCCTCAAAGTATGCAGACAAAAAACAGCGATGTGAGGAGATAGTCCATATCCAAGCCCATGGACTCATCAAACGTATGAGCCATGCAGACATCAAAAAGGCTCTTATTGGCATAAGTGGTGGATTGGACTCTACGCTTGCCCTGCTCTCTACACACAAAGCCTTTGAGATGATGGGGTGGGACACCAAAGAGATTATCGCAGTAACCATGCCAGGCTTTGGGACAACAACTAGAACCAAATCAAATGCGGTACAGCTTTGTGAAGCTTTGGGTGTGACACTTAAAACCGTAGATATTACAGATATATCCCTCAAAGAGTTTGAAGCCATAGAGCACGACAAAGAGGAGCATAGCGTAACCTATGAAAACGTACAGGCACGTGCAAGAACAAGCATACTCATGAATATGGCAAACAGAGTGGGTGG
>JALVXW010000290.1 GCA_027038155.1 Sulfurovum sp. | reverse complement strand
CTATCACCTCACCATTGACCCTAAAGTCGCCACGGTCAAAAAAATCGTCGTTTCGCTTGTATCCCATATCTACAAGCCTAAGCAGTAGTGCCTTTTGGTTGTACTCTTTGCCAACAGTGAGTTTTTGTACAATACTTCTATAGTCCTCTGGACTTCCCAACCCATAGTTGG
This sequence comes from Sulfurovum sp., assembly GCA_027038155.1. Lineage (GTDB taxonomy): Bacteria > Campylobacterota > Campylobacteria > Campylobacterales > Sulfurovaceae > Sulfurovum. The sequence continues at coordinate 1,485 of JALVXW010000290.1, read as the reverse complement.
CACTCACAGAGGCGATGACAATCACATCATCATGGTGCAGCAGTGAAGCTGTGGTACTCAAACGCAGACGCTCCAGCTCCTCATTGATAGAAGAGTCCTTTTCTATAAACAAATCTTGCCTAGGCAAATAGGCTTCAGGCTGATAGTAGTCGTAGTAGCTAATGAAATACTCCACATGGTTGTTGGGAAAAAAGCTTTTAAACTCGCTATAGAGTTGTGCAGCAAGGGTTTTATTGTGGGTCATGATGAGGGTTGGTTTTTGGGTACGCTCTATCACCTTTGCCATAGTATAGGTTTTTCCTGAGCCGGTGACCCCCAAAAGGGTTTGGTACTGGTTGCCTGCTTCCAGGGAAGAAGAGAGAGCCTCTATAGCGGTGGGCTGGTCGCCTGAGGGAGTGTAAGCAGAGCTTACGGAAAAATGAGGAATGAGGAGTGAGGAGTGAGGAGTTGAAGTTTGCATTTTTCAAATGCCTTTATTTTTTATGGTTTTTGTTATGGAGACTAGCAGGCTTATAAGTTCATCACTATTTGCATGTAAGCTTTGATACATTTTTTGGCTTATATATTCTGTATCATAAAGTAGATTTATCCAATATTGTGTTTCATTTGCTTCTTTTAGTGCTACCATTAACTTGTTAACAAAATCTGCTTTTGATTGTGCAAATTTTGATTCACTGACTAATGCACCAACAGATGTACCAGAACGTAAAATTTGTTTACTTAGAATATACTCTTTTTTTTCATTAACAAGGTATTGCGATAATTTTACAATCCTAATAGCGAACTTATAGCTTTTTTTGTATAAAATATTATCTTTTTTCATAAAATTCCTAATTCCTAATTCCTAATTCCTAATTCTTTCGCTATTATATCAAATATAAATTCACATACAAACAGGAGCGAAAGCAATGACTGCATTAAACAGACTACAAGAAAAAATAGAACAATGGCGTGCAGACCACGAGGCACTCAAAAACGAAAATGCACAACTAAGAGTAGAGCTCTCTAATGCCACAGGTTCACAGGGCGAAAAAGATGCACAGATTGAGAGCCTAAGACGTGAACTTGAAGAGAAAGATGCAGAGATAGAGAAGATTATCGCACAAGTAGAGTCTCTATTGGCATAGATGGAGTTGTGGTATGTAGGGGGCGATTGCCATCGCACCAAATGACCAACACCAAATGACCATCGCACCATAAGTAGAATTTACTACTTCAACAGCTAGAGCTTATAAAACAAGTATCAAGGGGAAAAGATGAAAAATGTAGCACTTACCATCTCTGGAAAGCGTTATGAGATTAAACTTGAAGATGATTTTGCGGCGTTTGTCAATGAAGATTTGCAGGCATCAGGAATAAATCTCTATACCGACAACCAACCAGACAAACTCCTCAAAGCCTACCTACGCCTTGCCAAACAGGCTACCTCGTATGAGCATGAGATAGAACTGCTTATAGATACGTTAGAGGGTCTTTAGCAATATA
>JALVXW010000289.1 GCA_027038155.1 Sulfurovum sp. | reverse complement strand
ACTTAAAAGAGAGTGAGTTTAGGTGGAATAATAGGTTTAATAATATCTATGATATACTATTAAAACAACTACGAAAAAATCCTCTTTGATTTTAGGGATTTTTTACTCTAAAGTTTACCAGACCCTATTTTATTATACTTCAATATTACAAAAAAAGTGATGATTGAGGAGAGGAGGAAAGATGTTTTTTCAACAATTATTGAGGTATCTGGCGTGATAGATACAACAAGACTACAAACAAGTAAATTTTCTGTAATAGAGTTTCAAACGGCAGACAACACAGCAACAGCATCGTATGACTACGCCCCAACACAAAAGTCGGTAACCTTTACCAAAGACTCTATGACCCAGACCATAGAAGTGCCTATTTATGATGATCCTTATAAAGAGAATGACGAAACATTCTGGCTTACTCCTGTAAGTACTTCAGGATATAGCGGAAGTAAAGGTGTGAATAATATTGATTTTAAACATAGAAAGGTTGCGTGAGATGGCATATGTTGAATCGTTTTTACTTTACATTGCAGCAGTAGTGTTTATGTTTATCGTACTCTTTGGCGGGGTAGTAGTTTTGTATATGTTCTTTGGACAGTTGAAGATATTTTTTGAAAAAGAAGAGGTAACACTACAAAGAGAAAAAGAGTTTTTATACAAACTTGTAAAAAACAGATTTTTTAAATTGGCTATATTGGTTTACTTTATAGCATTTGGTGTTTTTTATATAAAAGAGAGTATGACTTACTTTGGTAAAGATAGAGCATACCCACAGGCAAAAGCATACAAAATAGATGCTGATCTTATATCTTTTTACTTTGATTTTTTCATAGCAGACAGAAACCTCTACTACAGACCGATAGGTTTGAAGTTTATAAAACCTTACGAGGGTATCCAAAACTACTTTATGAAAAAAGGATTTGAATATATCCCAAAAGAGGATGGGGAAAGAGCCATATGGAAATATGAACTTTACTATGCAAACTATATAAGAGCAATGGTAGCACCCATAGACTTTGAAAAACTTACTCCCGATGATCTTGGCTATATACTTCGTATAGGTGGGCATACTACCATCTATAAGCCCAAAGCAAAACAGATGCTTATAGAAGTAGAACATCTACTTGATATGCTTATGAAAAACCCTATGAAAGACAAACGCTACGATCAACTAAAAAGATATACGACAAACATACTCTTTAGTGAGTGGTGGCAAAAGTTTTCATTTTTGCACTATACACTTGGGGTTAGAACAGTTGATGAAGAGTCAAGTAAAGAGTATAGAGAGACCATAGAGCAATGGACTGATGACCCCAAATACCTAAAAAGACTCTCAATGCTTTCTAATTGGCTTGATGTAACCAAAGAGGAAATCGACAGCTCAAAGGCATTACAACAAGAGATGAGAAGACATAAACTTTTATATCCTGATTTGATGGGGTTGAGGGTAAAGCTTATAAGTAATCTAACTTATGCCAATATGTTAAATAGTGGTGTCATTAGCTGCAATAATAATTATTTGAAAAAATACTTGAGCTATAAAATAAAGTTTGTAAGATATGCAAAAACTAATAATGCGTACAAAAAGTTAAATTGGCAAGAAAGGTGGATATCTGAAAGTTTAGCTGATAGTAACTTTGAAGATTATCTTCTTTACAATTATTG
>JALVXW010000288.1 GCA_027038155.1 Sulfurovum sp. | reverse complement strand
TCTGAGTCGTGTATGGTGACCCATAGCTTCTCTACTGGAAGATTGAGATATTTTTCTGAAGTAATAAACTCCCACGCATAGGCAATCGCCTCCTCTTTAAAGTAGTCTGCAAAAGAGAAGTTACCAAGCATCTCAAAGAGTGTATGGTGGCGTGCTGTGTAGCCTACATTGTCAAGGTCGTTATGTTTTCCACCTGCTCTTAAACAGGTCTGACTCGATGTCGCACGAGGTATCTCTGGTATAGGAGCATCACCTGTAAAGATGTTTTTAAACTGCACCATACCTGCATTGGTAAACATCAGTGTTGCATCGTCTGGTACAAGCGGAGAAGAGGGTACAAGTTGATGTGCTTTGCTTTGAAAAAAGTCTAGAAATAATTTTCTAATATCCATGGGTAACTATCCTAAAATAGAGGGCAACTATGCCCTCTTGATTAATAACGGATATTTTATCGTAAATGTGGTTATTTGCAGGTAAAGCGGTGCCTACTCTTAAAAATAGAACAGACAACTATCATCTATATCGTACTCAAAACTACCATCACTCTGGGTTGTACTCACACCAAAAGAGCTACACTCATAAGGAATACCACCCTTTCCATCATTGGTAATATCTACAATACGTACAATATCATCTACCCTAGGGTCATAAAACAGATTGCCATCAAGCCCTGTAAAATCAAACACACAACGCTCTGGCGGATAAAAAGAGAACTCTCCATTGGGAGCAGTAAAATCCCACGCTACCATAGAGTCACACTTGTAGGGAATACCGCCATAAGAGTACCCCTGCTCATCTACCAAAAAGAGTGTAGTACGTCCATCATCTCTATGCTCTACAGAACTACCTCCACCACAACCACTCAAACCAAAAATAGCCACAACCAAAAGAAGTGACATCATATATTTTTTCATTTTCAGCTCCTCTATTTTTGACTATACTACACGATAATCGTGTCATATTTGTGTCAAAAGTGCTGCAATCTTTTGACTTCCCTCTTTTTGGATGCTTTGCATCAGTCCTCTACTCACAGTTTCCAAATCACACGCAAGCAGTGCAAACACCTTACCAGGCTCTACTTCATCTTCACGCATAAGCCATGCTAGATTTTTTTTCACCAAAAACTGTGCATTATGGTATTGGTGGTCTTTTGCGGCATAAGGATAGGGGATATAGAGTGTAGGCACCCCTGTAGCACTTAGCTCCCAAAGTGTTGAGGCCCCTGCACGTGCTATGGCAAAATCTGCTTGGTTCATGTATGTTGCCAGCTTATCGCTAAACCCAAACACCTCTGCTTCTATCCCTAGACTCTCATAAGCCTCTTTAACCTCTTCAATATTGTTTGCCCCTGCTTGATGGATAATATTGATACCACGTTGCTTTAACTCAGGAGCCATCTGAAGTGCTAGAGTATTGATAGCCTTCGCACCCTGTGAACCACCTAGAAAGATAATCGTCTTCACACTCTTGCGTACATGGGCATTGTCAAAAAACACCTCTTTCACAGGGTAGGCTTTAATGGGGCTCTCCTCTAGATAAGAGGAGATAAAGTGTGTCGCATAGGGTTTAAGCACTCTATTGAGCAAACCCAATGCTGCATTTTGTTCATGTATCACCAGTGGTGTAGCAGTCAGTTTGGCTGCAAATGCCATAGGTGCAGCCGAAAA
>JALVXW010000287.1 GCA_027038155.1 Sulfurovum sp. | reverse complement strand
CAGGCTCTAAACTTCTTGCTGACGACAAAGCGTCGCATGATGCACGTTATGAGTTGCTTTTTGATGTGGTTTTAACCTTAAAACCCTATATCTTCAATATGCACACCGTACAAACCCACAAAAATATCATCAAAAAGGACGCGTAATGAAACAGCTATTTAAAATTTCAGGGTTTACACCCTATATCTTTATCATTTTACTGAATGCTATGACCGATTTAGGACATAAAATCATTTTGCAAAACACTATCTTTAAAGCCTATGACGGTTCAGAACTTATTGTGCTGACCGCCATTGTGAATGCACTGATTTTGCTACCTTTTATCTTTCTTTTCTCTCCCGCTGGGTTTATTTCAGACAAGTACCCTAAAGTAAAGGTGGTAGAGTACGCCTCGGCCGCTGCCATAGGTATCACGACGCTTATACTGCTCTCATACTATATGGGGTGGTTTTGGGTGGCCTTTGGGCTTACTTTTGTGCTGGCAGCACAATCAGCCATCTACTCTCCTGCAAAGTATGGACTCATCAAAGAGATGACAGGGAGTGAAAACTTAGCCCCTGCCAATGCCTTGGTACAGTCGGTGACCATTGTTTCTATCTTGGCTGGTGCGGTGGTCTATTCGCTCTTTTTTGAGCATCTATTGCAAGATAGAAGCAGTACTCCTTCGGAGATATTGACCTATATTGCTCCTGTAGGGTATATGCTTATCGGTGCGAGTATAGCAGAGTACCTTTTGGCACGTCGTTTGGTGAAAACGTTTAAGCCAGTAGGTATTGATGAGCGTATGAGATTTGATGCAAAATCGTATCAAAATCTACACTATCTCAAAGCAAACCTTCGCGTGATTAAAGAGAATGAGGTGGTGTGGTTGAGTATTGTGGGGCTAAGTATTTTGTGGGGTGTCTCTCAGGTGGTTGTAGCCATTTTTGGAGAGTACCTTAAAAGTACACTGGGAGTGACAGATACCGTTACTGCACAAAGTTTGCTTGCTTTCTCTGGTGTGGGGATGATAGCAGGTTCTATGTTTGCTGGTCGTGTAAGCAGGAACTATATAGAGACAGGGATTATTCCATTGGGAGCATTGGGTGTAACACTCTCGCTCTTTATGTTACCCACACTAAATAGCCTTGCGATGCTTGGGGCGACACTCTTTTTGTTTGGTTTTTCAGCGGGGCTCTTTATTGTTCCTCTCAATGCCATGATACAGTTTGCTGCACCCTCAAAGATATTAGGAAAGATACTCGCAGGAAATAACTTTATGCAAAATGTGAGTATGTTTGTATTTTTGGTGCTTACGGCTCTGTTTGGGTATTTTCACCTCTCGTCTGAGGGGCTGTTTTATGTTGTGGCAACAGTGGCACTTTTGGGGATGGGTTATACCTTTATCAAACTGCCTCAGTCGCTTGTACGTTATGTGGTGCGTATGCTAATAGGGTTTAAGTATCGTTTGAGTGTAGAGGGGCTTAAAAATATCCCTGCAAACAAAGGGGTGTTGCTCTTGGGAAACCATGTCTCCTTTTTGGACTGGGCAATCTTACAGATGGCATACCCCAAACAGATACGTTTTGTGATGGAGAGAAGCTACTATGAGAAGTGGTACCTTAAACCATTTTTAGACTTTTTTGGGGTGATACCTATCTCCAGTCGTGGAAGTAAAGGGGCTTTAACCTT
>JALVXW010000286.1 GCA_027038155.1 Sulfurovum sp. | reverse complement strand
AGGAGATTAAAAGTGCACTCAAAGAGGAGGGGTGGAGAGCAGAAGAGATAGAGGAGGTGTTAAGCTATATAGGGATAGCTGAAGATGGGAATATTGATGGGGAGTTTTCGCAACCACATATTACAGGAGAAAAAGCCCCTGTAAAAATAGAAGCATTAAAGCGGTATTTGCGAAAAATAAGTGCGAAACGTACTTTTCCGTTTGTTGACACAAAGGTAAATAGTGCATGGAATGCGATGATGATAAAGGCACTTTTTAAAGCCTCGCACATAGATAAAAAGTATCTCTCTTTGGCAGAAAAACGTTTAGGGGGGCTTTTGCAAATGATGTACCCCAAAGGGGTACTTTACCATCAAGCACTTTTAGGGAAAAACCCCACACAAAAAGCGTTACTCGAAGATTATGCTTTTTTGATAGATGCACTGATAGAAGGCTATGAACGGACGTATCATTATCAATATTTAAGACTTGCACATACTTTGACGAATGAGGCGATAGATAAATTTTATAAAAAGAGACGATGGTATTTGAGTGATGATGGGTTAAAGGTAGAAGCGGGTTTTGATGACAGGTACTATACTGCGGCTTTGTCGGTCATGTTGGATAACCTTCTTCGCATGGCATCGCTTACTGATAGCATGAAATATCGTGCTATCGTCAAGGATACACTTATACATGTGGGAGGCATACTTCAGACAAATCCTACATCGGTTTCTAAACTGGTACATGTTTTTCTAAGACTTAAAAAAGGAGATATTATTGTCCATGCTAACAAGAAAAAGTTAGAGATGGCACAAGCGAAACTAGACAGGGTAAAATATCCTTTTCTTTTAAGTGCTGTAGAAGAGAGCGATGTCTATCTTGCATGTAAAACAACGATGTGTTTTGCGTATGATAAAAATATCACCAAACTCATAATAAAAATAGAGATATTTGAGTAGATACATCAATATTTTTGAAGAGTTTCATTATATAATTAAATATTATCAATCTCTTTGTTTTTTGTTATAATTTTAAAAAAAGGATATTGATGAATAGACTACCATGGTGGATGGGTGGCATACTTATGTCTGGGTTGCTTCTTATGACATTTTCAATTTTTGGTGCAGATAGACCTATAGGGGCATCAACATACGTACCATTTTTTGCAGGGCTTGTGTTTGACCTTGACCCAGAGAAATATACGTACCTCAAAGAGGTTAAAAATGCAGGTTCATGGGAGGGGATTATGCTTTTGGGTTCCCTCTTTGGCGGATTTATTGTTTCGGTTTTTCTTACAAAGACATTTCGTCTCTCTCTTGTGCCTACAGGGTGGAAAAAATATAAAAACAACTCTGTATTCTCAAGACTTTTTTGGAGTTTTGTCTCTGGATTTATGATGATTATAGGTGCACGTTTGGCAGGAGGATGTACCTCTGGGCATTTTATGTCGGGCATGAGTCAAATGGCAATCTCATCAATGATTTTTGGTACAGTGGTGATGATTTCACTTTTGGTTACAGGCAGACTGTTCTATAACACGAAGGAGAAGTAATGCAAATTGTTATAAAAACAGCAGGTGATGATTTTGCATCACGTATCGTTCAGATGTTTGAAAATGTGATTCACCAAGGGCATGGTTCTTTGGTATTGGTCTTCTTGATTGGCGTGATTTTTGGTGGAATTATCCAATA
>JALVXW010000285.1 GCA_027038155.1 Sulfurovum sp. | reverse complement strand
TACCTCCAAAGTACTTTTGTGCTTCTTTAAAGACACGCTCTGCTTTAATGTCACCAGCCACCACAAGCACTGCATTGTTTGGCTGATAGTAACGGTGGTAGAAATCTCTAATATCTTCTATCTTCCACGACTGTATATCCTCCATAAATCCAATGGGTAGCCAGTGGTACGGATGGTAGGTAAAGTGGGTATTAAAGACTCTAAAGTAGAGGTAGCCCATAGGGTTGTTGTCTGTTCTAAGGCGACGCTCTTCGGCTACGACATCACGCTCTTTTTGAAACTCCTCATCGGTGAGTTTGAGGTTGTGCATAAGTTCGGCAAACAACTCAAAGGTCATACTTAGATTTTTTGAGGCAGTTTTGATGTAGTAGTGTGTTTTGTCAAAACCTGTAGCAGCATTGTTTACCCCTCCACGGCTTTTAACGATATGGTCAAATTCACCCTCTTTGAGTTTATCGGTCGATTTGAAGCTAAGATGCTCAAGCATATGTGCCATACCGCTTTTGCCCATGACTTCGTTGCGGCTTCCTACTTTGTAGTAGATGTCTGTAGTGATGACACCAGAGTCATTGTCCATAGGGATAACAACAACCTCTAAGCCATTGTCCAAAGTTTTTGTAAAGTGTTTGGGTAATGAGTTTGCCATTACGACTCCTGTAAATATTAAGCATGAAATTAAAATATGTTTCAACACTTTTCCTTTGTAGGGTGGGCATTCCTGCCCACCAAAAAATAATAAAAGTGGGCAGGAATGCCCACCCTACAGTTTACTTCCAATCTGCTCCAATAGCTTGTGAGATATGAGTATAGCCATCTTTTTTTAACAAGGCAATAAGCCCTTCGTTTATCTCTTTAATCAGTAGAGGTCCCCTATAAACCAACATGGAGTAAACCTGCACCAAAGAAGCACCTGCTTTGATGCGTCTGTATGCTTCCTCTGCGGAGTCTATACCTCCAACTGAGATGAGTAGCGTCTTTCCATAAAGCTCTTGTGCTATGGCACGGAAGAGTTGGTAGGACTTCTCTGTGAGTACTGCACCGCTGAGTCCTCCAAAATCTTTTTTGTAAGGGCTGTCGGTGAGGCTGTAGTCTATGGTGGTGTTGGTTGCGATGATGCCATCTGCTCCTGCCTCTACTGCGGTTTTGCAAAGAGTGATGGCATCTTGGGCTGTCATATCTGGTGCAATTTTGAGCAAGATAGGTTTGGTTGTGATGGCTTTACCCATAGTAAAGATAGCTTTAATAAAGCTCTCATTTTGCAAATCTCTAAGCCCTGGAGTGTTAGGAGAAGAGATATTGATGACCATGTAATCTCCATACTCTTTAAATGCCTTAAAGAGTTTCTCATAGTCTTCTAGTGCTTCATTTTCAGGAGTGACTTTGTTTTTGCCGATGTTAATACCAACAGGATAGTCAAAAAATTGGATTTTTTTAAGACGCTGAAGCATATAGTGGCTTCCTCTGTTGTTGAAGCCCATGGCATTTTGGATAGACTCTATGTCAATGAGTCTAAAGAGTCTCGGTTTTGGGTTGCCCTCTTGCGGTTTGGGGGTGACTGTTCCTACTTCTGTAAAGCCCATACCCAAGTTTGGCATCGCTTTGATGTATTGGGCATTTTTGTCAAACCCTGCACCTAATCCTACGGGGTTTTGAAAGGTGCGTCCAAAGATAGTCTGTTT